>JANOIK010001315.1:0-2934 GCA_031407585.1 Planctomycetota bacterium
GCCGCAGGAGCTGCTCTCGGCGCTGCGGTTTGGCTACCTCTACCAGGGCCAGTGGACCGAGCGGCAGGGAAAGTATCGAGGCACGCCCGCGTGGCACGTGAAGGCGCCGCAGTTCGTCCATTTCTTGCAGAACCACGACCAAGTCGCCAATTCGGCCCGCGGGCTGCGCACGCACATGCTCACCTCGCCGGGTCGTTTCCGCGCGCTCACGGCTGTGCTGCTGCTGGGGCCGCAAACGCCGATGCTGTTTATGGGGCAGGAGTTCGCCGCCTCGAATCCGTTTCTCTACTTTGCGGACCACGAGGTGGACATTGCCACGCTCGTGCGCGACGGGCGGTGGGAGTTTCTGCGGTTGTTCCCGCGGACCGCCAGCTTCGAGCCCACGGGCCTGCCCGATCCGGCGGAGCGATCGACGTTCGAGCGCTCGAAGCTCGACTGGGCCGAGGCCGAGCGAAACGCCGAGACGATGCTGCTGCACCGTGATCTCATCAAGCTGCGGAAGAGTGACCCCGTGTTCTCGCGGCAAGACGCGACCATGCTGCAAGGAGCCGTCATCGGGACCGACGGGTTTCTCGTGCGGTGGTGCGATCCGGTCGATGGCGACGATCGCCTGCTGCTGGTGAACCTGGGCCGCGACTTTCGTTGGCGGCCGGTGGCGGAGCCGCTGATGGCGGCGCCGCGGGGCTGCTCGTGGGAACTGATGTGGTCGAGCGACGACCCCCGCTATGGCGGATCAGGCGCGGCGGTGCTGAACACGCAGAAATGGAATGTGCCGGGACACGCCGCGGTCGCACTTCGGCCGGTGAGATTGCCCGCGGAGGCGCCCTCCTCTGCCGGGAACGCCTGACGCCTAAGCGATCCGTCTCCGGGGGTGCCCTGCCCACGGCCCGGCGTGGGCATGTGATCGCTCGAGAGCATGGCCACTAAGAGCGATGGCCATGGGACACAACACGCCCCAAAGAAGCGCCGGCGCCGCGATTAAGTCCGAGGCGAAAATGCCGAATCGTGAGCCTCGAAAGGCGAATCGGAGCCGCTGTGGTAGTAAGCGTCGAGCACATGGCTCAATTCAGCCACGCGCTCGCCGCATTCGAAGACGAGCGTCGAGGCGCCTGCCGCGTCGCTCGCAGCGGCGGCTTGTTCTAGCCGCAGCGCCGCATTAACGCCCGCCTGGGCTCCAAGCGTAGCCATCATCCCTTTGAGACTGTGGGCCGCGCGTCGCAACTCCGACATCTGCCCCTCAGCCAACGCTTGCCGAGCGGTGTGCAGCAACGCCGGGGCGTCTTCGATGTAGATGAGGACAATCTGATCGAAAAGCTCGACGTCGTTGCCCAGTCGTTGCAACGCGGCATTGACGTTGATCGTCGGCGAGAGCAGCTCGATCTTTCGTCCATCCGACATGATGTACTCGTGAGGTTGCTTCGACGCCCGTTACGTGGGTTGAGTCGTTAGGATGCGTTTCACTGTTCCAACCGCTGCAAAGAGCGATGTCACATCGAGGAGATCGTCTCATTTTACTTCAGGGTTCACTAGAAGGGCAAACGTCGTGCCGAGCAGAGCGCCCGCCCCCTCAGCGGCGCCGGCACGCCGAATTTTGTGGGTGCGGCGATTCTGGCTAGCTGGCCGCCAGCGCGGTTGATCGCCCGCCGTGCACCTCCGCGTCAAACGACGCGCTGATCACGCTCGCTCCGATTTGGCCCAATTCTGCTTTCTTGCCGCAGTCCGCCGCGGCGTTTACGCACAAATCCTCGCGCGGCCCACAACGAAGGTACGGCATTTGCCTGTTAGTCTTCCGTCGCCGCTGCAAGGCAGTCGCGACGGCGAGTCGCACTGCCCGAACCGTGAAAGAGAGGCGAATCATGAATTGGGATCAAGTCGAAGGCAACTGGAAACAGCTCAAGGGCAAAGTCCAACAGAAATGGGGCAAGCTCACCGACGATGACTTCAAGGTCATCAACGGGAAGCGGATCGAGTTGGTCGGAAAAGTTCAGGAGCGTTACGGATACGCACGAGAGAAGGCGGAGGAAGAAGTCGTCTCGTTCTGCGATACGTGTGAGGCCAAAAGCTAAAAAGCCCAGTAAGTGGTTTTAAGCGGAAGAAGACATTGAATTTTACGGAGCGGCAAATGTCGTCGCTTCGAAATGATCGCACCCCAAGTTACGAAAGGTGATTTCCATGTCTGTGTCATTTCTGAAAAAGTTGGCGTTCGCCGCGATTCCCCTCGCAGCGGTGGGCTGCTCGCAAACCACGACGCCCGAGGATGTGAGCGAGGCCCGCGAGGACCTGCGCGAAGAGCAGCAAGACGTCGCGGAAGAGCAACAGGATGTCGATGCTGAATACGAGACGATGAAGCCGACCATCGACGACGCGAACGCGGAGATCCGCGACGAACAGGCCGATGTCGCCGAAGAGCAGGCGGATGTGTCGGACGCGGCCGCGACCGTCCAATTGAAGGAGCGTGAACTCGCCGCGACGACCGCTCGCGATAATTTCGCATTGGCCGCCCAGGCGAAGTTGGATGAAGCGGATCGCCAGATCGAAGCGCTCGACGAGCGCCAAGAGAATGAAGAAGGCGCCGTCGCGGATGCCACCCAGGCGCAGATCGACGACCTGCAGGCCCATCGTGATCGTTTGGAAGAAGCCATCGACGATCTCAAGGGCGAAGAACTGGTGAAGTGGGACGCCCACCGCGCCCACGTCCAGACTGCCCTCGACGCGCTCAGCACGAAATTGACGAGCATTCGTTAGTCGGTGCGAGGCGGCTCGAGCGCGTCCCACTTGCCGGGATGCGTCTCAGGCCGCCAACGCCGACTCGACCGATGTAGCGGTGAAACGCCCGGTGCGAAAGCGCCGGGCGTTTCTTTTTTTTTGGAGTGGCAAATCTCGCGAACCCCTCGCTTGGCGGGCACGCCGGTGATTACAATTTAAGCGTCAGCC
>JANOIK010001340.1:0-3122 GCA_031407585.1 Planctomycetota bacterium
GAAATGTCAAAGTTTGACGGTTACGCCGACGATAACAGTTGTGACGACGGCCCCAAGCCGCTGCGCGCTCGTTTTACCGACGCGCGCAGTGCTAGCGAGCCGCGGTCCCGCTCGCCAAGGAAGCCAAGCCCATGAATCGCCGGTTGCAAGTATCCACGACGTGGTGCCTGTGCGTGCTGACGCTTGCGAGCGGTTGCAGGCCGACGCAGCCGTTTTTCTACAAGGAAGACGGCGACCTGTCACACTTCATGAACGTGGCGACCGACATCGAATACCCGGACGTCAACGAGGCGCCGCTGGACGACGTCGCGGGGGCGAAGGCGCCGCTGACGCTGGCCAACGCCGAGAACTTTGTCATCTGGGATATCACGCTCGAGGAAGTCACCCGAATCACGCTGGAAAACAGCCAAGTTATCCGCCAACTCGGCGGGCGCATTTCTGACCAGGGCCAGAACATTGCCACGGCGACGCCGGAAGGGCTCACCTCGCAGCCAGACGCCGCTGTGACGGCTTACAACCCGGCGCTCGTCGAGAGCGGTTACGGCGGCAACACGGGCAGCCAGTTCAGCGGCACGGGCGTCGAAGCGGCGCTGTCGGAGTTCGACGCGCAGCTCGATTCGAGCTTGTCGTGGACCAACAACGATCGGCCGCAGAACTTCGGCCTCGCGGCGGTTCCCAACTTCTTCTCGCCCCAATTCCGCCAGGACCTGGGCCGCGGCACGGTGGGCATTACCAAGCAAACGCCCGTCGGCACGACGCTCGAGATTCGCAACAACTATGCCTACGACCAGAACAACAACGGCAGCCGCATTCAGCCCAGCGACTGGAACGTGAACGTCGAAGCGGCGTTCACGCAGGCGTTGTTGCAGGGCGCCGGGCTACAGTACAGCGAAATCAACGGCCCGCGCACGTTCCAAGAAGCCTCGGGCGGTTTCGCCGACCAGATCGACGGCGTGCTGATCAGCCGCATTCGCTACGACATCACGTTGGCGGAATTCGAGACCGGCGTGCGCAACCTGATGCGCGACGTCGAGGACGCCTACTGGGAGCTGTACTTCGCGTACCGCGACCTCGACGCCCGCATGATCGGCCGAGATAGCTCGGTCGCAACCTGGTCGCGGATCAGCACGCTCTCTCGCGCCGGCGCCACGGGCGGCGAGTCGCTTGCCGAGGCCCAGGCGCGGTCGCAGTACTACTCGTTTCGGGCGCAGGTCGAATCGGCGCAGACCAACGTCTTCCGCGTCGAAAGCCAGCTTCGCTACCTGATGGGCATCGCCGCGAGCGACGGCCGGCTGATTCGGCCCATCGACGAACCGACGACCGCCCAGGTGCATTTCGATTGGGCCGCGATTCACGCCGAGGCGCTCACCAGCCGCGTCGAGCTCCGGCGCCAGCGTTGGCAGATCAAGAAGCGGGAGTTGGAACTGATCGGCGCCCGCAACCAGATGCTGCCGCGGCTGGACGCGGTGGGCCGTTATCGCTGGCTGGGCGTGGGCGACGAGGTCATCGACTCGAGCGGGACGGGCGTGCCGCCGTTCGGGCCGAACTCCAATGCCTTCGAAACGCTCACCAGCGGCGACTACCAAGAATGGGACATCGGCCTGCAGTTCACGATGCCGATCGGCTTCCGCCGCGCGATGTCCGCGGTGCGCCACCACCAAATGTTGCTGGCCCGCGAGAAGGCCGTGCTGCAAGAGATGGAAGCCGAAGTCGTGCAGCAGTTGGGGAGCGCCGTCCGCGACCTGGACCTGAACTACGGCCTGGCTCAGACAAACTTCAACGGCCGAGCAGCGGCGGACGACGAAGTCGAAGCCGTGGAAACCCTGTTCAACGTCGGCCAGATCACGCTCGACCGGGTGCTGGACGCCCAATCGCGACAAGCCCAGGCGGAAAGCGCGTATTTCCGCTCGATCGTCGACTACAACCGCGCGATCATGCGGCTCCATTTCCGCAAGGGTTCGCTTTTGGAGTACAATGGCGTTTATCTGGCTGAAGGGCCTTGGCCCGGCAAGGCGTATTTCGACGCCCTGCGGCGCGCTCGGCAGCGAGACGCCAGCATGTATGTCAATTACGGATACTCGCGTCCGGACGTGATGAGCCGGGGGCTGCATCCGCAGGTGACCGGGGCGAGCAACGGGGCCGTGTACCAGCCGCCAATGGAAGGCCCAATAGAAGGCATTGTTCCGCCGCCGCTGGAAACGCAGCCCGAGGCGATCCCGGCGCCGGCCAGCGACCCGTTGGGCGCCGCGACGGCGAACGACGTTACGATGGTGAATTTTATCGAGCCGCTGCCGGCCGTTGCCGAGGCGGTGGCGCCGCAGTCTTCGCCGGAAGCTTCAGCCGCTGTTCCGCCGGCGACGAATCCGATTCCGTCCGATGCCAACGCCGGTTCGACCACATTAACGCCGATCCCCGCCAACCCGTTCCTCTCCGCCGTGCCCACTTCCGCGTTGCCGCGCTCCTATGAATCTCACGCGGATCACGCGACTGCTCAAGTTGCTGCAAGCGCTGCAGGCGGGTAACGGCCAAAATGCCGAGGGGATCGCGCGAGCGTGCGGGGTGAGCCGCCGCACCGTGTTTCGCGATCTGGAAACGCTGCGGGCCGCGGGCGTGCCGCTGGCGTTCGACAAAGACGACGAACGGTACTTCATCGCCGGCGATTATTTTCTGCCGCCGACGAATTTCACGCCGGCCGAGGCGTTGTCGATCATCGCCCTGGCGAGCCAGTTGGGCGCCGACGATCGCCTGCCCTTCTTCCGGCCGGCGCGATCGGCCGCGCTGAAGCTGCAAAGCAGCCTGCCGCCGGTGCTTCGCAACGAGCTGCAGCGCGTCGCGAAGTCGATTCACCTGCGGATCAACGCCATCGACCTGCTGGCCGGGCAGGAATCGAAGTATCAGCAGATGGTCGACGCAATCGCCGCACGCCGCGTCGTGCGCATTACGTACACCAGCCTCACAGAGTGGGACGTCATCGCGACCAAGCTGCACAATGAGCCGCGCACGTTCAACCTGGGGCGAATCACGTCGCTCACGACCACGAACGAAAAGTATGCGATGCCGCGGGGGTTCAGCGTGGAACGGTACCTGGCGAACGCCTGGAACCTGATGCCGCAGCCTGGGCC
>JANOIK010000026.1:0-2362 GCA_031407585.1 Planctomycetota bacterium
CACCACTATGGCCAAACTGAAACTGGAATACATCTGGCTCGACGGCTACACCCCGGCCGCGGGCCTCCGCTCAAAAACCCAAATCAAGGAATTCGTCAGCTTCCCCAAGCTCGAAGACCTCCCCAACTGGGGCTTCGACGGCAGCTCGACGCAGCAAGCCGAAGGCAAGAGTTCCGACTGCGTGCTCAAGCCCGTCGCGGTCTTCCCCGACTCGACGCGCAAGAACGGCGCGCTCGTGATGTGCGAAGTCATGATGCCGGACGGCAAGACGCCGCATCCATCGAACTCGCGCGCGACGATTCCGGATGATCCGGGTACGTGGTTTGGTTTCGAGCAGGAATACTTTTTCTTCAAGGACGGACGGCCGCTCGGTTTCCCGGCAGGCGATGGTTTTCCGCCCCCGCAGGGCCCGTTCTACACGGGCGTAGGTTACAAGCATGTGGGCTCCGTCGCGCGGGAGATCGTCGAGAAGCACATCGACATCTGTCTCGACGCCGGGATCAACCTCGAGGGCATCAACGCCGAAGTGGCGAAGGGCCAGTGGGAGTTTCAGATCTTCGGCAAGGGCTCGAAGAGCGCCGCCGACCAGATGTGGGTCGCCCGCTACATCATGACCCGCGTGTGCGAAAGCTACGGCATCGACATCGAGTGGCACTGCAAGCCGATCCGCGGCGCCTACAACGCGCAGCTCGACTGGAACGGCTCGGGTATGCACGCCAACTTCTCCACCGAGCACATGCGCACCAAGGGAGGCAAGGAATACTTCGAGAAACTCATGGCTGCGTTCTCGAAAAACATGGCCGAGCACGTCGCGGTCTACGGTCCGGACAATCACTTCCGTCTCACGGGCCTGCACGAGACGCAGTCGATCGACAAGTTCAACTACGGCCTGGCCGACCGCGGCGCATCCGTCCGCATGCCGCACAGCTTCGTCAACAACGGCTACAAGGGCTACCTCGAAGACCGTCGTCCGAACTCGGCCGCGGACCCGTACCTCGTCGCCGGACGCATCCTCAAGACGATCCTGACGGTGCCGACGAGCTGAAGCAACGCGCGCGCGACCTTCACCGGTTGTTCGTTTCTTTCAAAACTCCGCCCTCGCGAGGGGGCGGAGTTTTTTTCGCCTCTTTCGTGCGGTTCCCGGGCTGCGCGCTACATTGAGAGATCAGAGGCTTTGAATAGTGCGATCAATGTCAGGCCCGCGGCCGCAAGATTTTCCCTTCCACCGGATTCTCGATCCAAAACACACACTACATGACTGGCAGTTGCTCCATCGCTTCGCAGAGCCAGAACCGATTCGAGAATTTGGCCTCCCGATGTCACGACGTCCTCGACGACCAACAGTCTCCTGCCTTGGACTTCGCCGCCTTCAGCGTAGCGACAAGTGCCGTAGTTCTTTGGAGCCTTCCGAACGAAAAGCGCGGAGCGTCCAGTGACCTGCGCGAGCATGGTGGCAATTGGGATGCCTCCCATTTCGAGACCAGCCAGAGCATCGAAATCGGCTGTGAGGAGGGGAGCGATTTGTTCGCAAACCTCCCGGAGGATCACGGGGTCGCTCTCGAAACGGTACTTGTCGAAGTAGCGATCACTGGTCGTTCCTGAACGAAGTCGAAAAGTTCCGCGTAGTAACGCTACCTCGCGCAGACGCGACGCGAGTTCAAGCCGGGTCATGCGTAGCCCGTGAGTTCTTGGAACTCACTTGATGATCATATCCGCCACCGTCTTGCCACCCGGGATCATCGGCATCACGTGCTCGGTGTAGGGCACAATCACGTCGAGCACATACGGGCCGTCGTGATCGAGCATTTCCTGGATCGCCTCCCGCAGCTCCTCACGCTTCACGACGCGGCGCGCCTTCACGCCGAAACCCTCGGCGATCTTCACGAAATCGGGATAGAGTCCAGGGATATTGTCCGGTGAGCCGATGTTGTTCGCGTCGCCGAGAATCGTGTGGCCGCGGCTGCTGTTGTAGAAGCGGTCTTCCCACTGCACGACCATGCCGAGGTGCTGGTTGTTCAACACGAGCGCCTTGGCGGCGATCTTTTCGATGCACGCCGTCGCGAGCTCCTGGATGTTCATCACGAACGAGCCGTCGCCGTCGATGTCGACGACCTGCTTGTCGGGCCGCGCGATCTTTGCGCCGAGCGCGGCGGGATAACCAAAACCCATCGCGCCGAGACCAAGGGACGAGATGAACGAACGCGGCTCCTGGAAATCGTAGAACTGCGCCGCCCACATCTGGTGCTGGCCAACGCCGGTCGTGATGATCGCCTCGCCCTTGGTGAGTTCACACAGCGTGCGGATCGCCTCCTGCGAAGTGATGTGTTGGTTCGGCTCCCATGAGAATGGATAGTCGCGTTTC
>JANOIK010000158.1:0-2206 GCA_031407585.1 Planctomycetota bacterium
CAGGAACCGGCGCCCCCGCCGCCACGCTCGGCGGCGACAGGCCGAACTGCCGCTGCAGAATCGCCAGGTCGTCGGCGTCGACCGCGCCGTCCTGGTTCGCATCGCCCGTCGCGCGATCCTCCTGGTCGGTCAGCCCCAGCCCGCGCTGCCACACGAGCAAGTCGTCGCCGTTGACGAACTCGTCGCCGTTGAAGTCGGCATTGTGCTCCACGACCGCGAGCGCCCCGGTGGTCAGCAGGTTGTCCGCGTTCCATCCGCGGAAGTGCCCCAGGTCCGGCAGGTCCAGCGTGAACGCGCCGCTCGCCGTGGCGAAGTCGAGCACGTCAAATGCATCGCCCGCCTGCGGCGCGTAGCCGTTGACGAAGCTCACATTCAGGCTTCCGCTGGCGGCGAGAGTCCCGTCAACGTCGAGCCGGTCGTACTCGCCCGTCTGCGTGCCGGCGATCTCGAGGGCCAGCGCGCCGGACGAACCAATCAAGAGACTGCCCGTGACGTGCGTCATTCCCACGCCGTCGCCCGGCGCGATCGTGCCTCCGTTGTTAATGAGGTCGAAGGCGACCGTGTCGGCGCTCAGCGTGCCGCCGGTGAAAGCGAAATTGCCGCCGGACTGGCCCAGGGCAAGCACGCCGACGCGGAGCAACCCGGCGCCGTAAAGACTGTACGTTCCCAACGGCAAACCCGCGCTGGGCCCGCCGATAGTGACCGCTGGCGCCACCACGAGGCCGCCGCCGTGATTGACCGTGCCGGTTCCGCCGACCGCGACGTTCAGCGCCGTCGCCACATCGAGCCAACCCCCGCCGACGCTAAGCGTCGCATTGTCCCCCGGCTGCACCCCGACGACGAGCGTTTTGGCATGCTGGCCCACGGCGTCGACGACGGTCAAACCATTTCGGACGTGCGCCGTGTCGTACTTCGACGGCTGCCACTTGCCGTTCCAGTTCGTGATCTGCGCGTAGCGGCTGTTCGTCGAACCGTCGAACACGACCGGCGCCGCCGCGGGCCACGCGGCCAACTCGTTGACGTACTCCTCCACGTTCGGGTAACCGTCCGAGTCGAAGTCCCCGTTGTGCTCGGCCACAGCCGGGTTCAGGCCGTGCGCCAATTCCCAATCGTTCGGCATGCCGTCCCCGTCCGTGTCGTAGCCGGCCGGGCGTGCGAACAGCGCATTGCCATTAACATCAGGCCGTTGGGCCAACAGCGTCGCCCATTCGGGGGCCTGCGTGGCGCCCGTGAGATCGTTGATGATCTGCCCCCCGCCGGTTGACACTCCCGCCGCGATGCGCTGGTCGATGGGGCTGCGGTTGTTCCAGTTCGACCCGCCGTAGGCCAGCACGCGCTGCAGCGCGACGTCCGCCGTGTCCGCGGGGTTGTTGACGCCGCTGACGGCAAAGGGGGCGCCCACGAACGTGTTCGTCCCCGTCCACGCACTTTGCGAGATCGCCACGCCGTCGATCACGCCGTTCTTGGTCGAGTCCTTCTTGTTGCCGTTCTGGTAGATCTTCGTCTGATTGCCGGCGCCCAAAAAGACCGTCGAGCCGTTGTTGGCGCCCACGATGTAGTAGTTGCCGACAAAGTTGGTGCTGCTCGGCTGCTGCGTACTGTTGTCCGCATCCAGGGCCGAGTAACCCGCCCGGCTCAGCCAGTTGTAGATGACGTTATTCGAGAACTCCGTGGTGGCGCCGAAAAAACTCCCCTCAACGCGCCCGGCCCCATACTCGCTGCCGAGCCGCGGCATACGCGAATTGTTGTGGGCGTACAGATTGTGGTGAAACGCCAGATTGGCGTTGTTCACTTCGGTGGCGATGATCGATCCATACGAGTGCCCCACGTTGTTGAGCCCCTCGTTGACGTACGCGTACTGAACCGTGGTGCCGTAGCCGGAATCCGTCTCCGAAATGCCTTCGTCGGTGAACCAACTGGCGCTGACGTGGTCGACGATCGACCCCTTCAGCTGCAGGCTAAACGCGTCGAACGAAACCGGCGCGATGTTAGGGCGGATGGCAATGTTTCGCAGAATCACGTTCGCCCCGGTCCACTTCGTCCCCGTGCCGGCAATCGTGATGCCCGGCCCCGGCGCCGTCTGCCCGGCGATCGTGATGTTCCCCTTGCCGTAGCGCAGCGTGTCGTTCGCGGTCTGCCCCGCGAGATAGATCGTGCCCCCCACGTCGAACACGATCGTGCGGCCTTCGACGCCGGCGTTGTTGAT
>JANOIK010001152.1:0-2621 GCA_031407585.1 Planctomycetota bacterium
CCGCGGGCTCGGGCGTCGCTTGCCAGAGAGACAACCAGCGCCGTCAAGACGATGCAAGCGGCGCCACGTAAAAAAAATTGTTTCAACACGACACTTTCCCCTCTCAGGTATTGGCAACCGGTGATCCGGCGGCGCGGCTAACGAGCTTCGGGTTGCGTAAGTATCTTCGGGACCGATTCAAGGGCCTCAGCGATCTCCTCCGCGCTGTAGTCCGAGCGAATCTCACAGTCAGGCAGCGATTGCTGAAGCGTTACAATCCCGCGGGGCGTCACGCTGGTTCGATTGAGCGCCACGATCCGCAAACGCTTGAGTCCCGTCAGATGCTTCAGCCCCTCGTCGGAAATGTTGCAGCCGATCAATGCGAGGTCGTAGAGCATCGTGTGGCCGGCAAGGTGAACCAGACCAGCGTCGGTCACTTGCGTGTCGGCGAGATGGAGGACCTCGAGCCTGGGATATCGCTGGAGTTGCTCCATCCCGGCGTCTCCGACGAATGTCCCCGCCAAGAAGAGCATTTGAAGCAGCGGCAACTCGCCCAGACGGCGTAGGCCGGCGTCGTCGATAGTCGTCTGCCCCACGCTCAGCCACGCGAACGAAGGCAGATTGTCGAATCGGGCGAGATCCTCGTTGGACAATTCTTGGTTTCCGTCGAGGTTCGCCGTGATTAAATGGACGAAATCGTCAGACAGTTGTTCGCCCCGTTGCAGCTTCACAAAACCGCCGCCTGCGGTCTTAATTTCAATCTCCTCTGCTCGCGGCAGGAGCCACTCGGCTAAATCGCGGGCGCGCTGAGTCGGATCGCTTGACCCGCCAACGCCCGGAGCCGCCGCGGCTGTCGCAGGAACGCTTTTCGAGGGACTTTGTTGTTCGTCGAACAATCGAGGAATGAGAAGCATCCCGGCCGCAGCCAGCACGGCGCCGCCAACCAGCGCGATGACGGGCGTCCAAAATCTGCGACTCGGCACGACCGGGCCGCTCGCCGGGCGACAAACAGTGACCGCAACCTGGGATCGTGGCTCGTCGGCTTCAGCCTGAGCCAGGAGCGCCGCCAAATCAGCGCCCTCCGCCCAAGGCGCTAGCGCCTCGATTACTTCGATCGCCGACGCAAACCGGTCCCCCGCCGCCTTCGCCATCATCCGCTGAACAACCGCCTCGAGCTTCGGCGGCACCTCCTGCCGCAGCGTCGACAGCCGCGGCGGCTCTTCGCTCGCCAGTGCCGCGAGCAGCGCCAGCGGCGAATCAAATCGCGCATCCGAAAACGGACTGGCGCCCGACAGGAGCTTGTACAGCGTGGCCCCCAACGAATAAATGTCCGCTCGCACGTCGACCGCGTGACTCTGCGAGCACTGCTCGGGCGCCATGTATTTCAGCGTCCCCATGATCTGCCCAGAGTTGGTGAGGTCCCCCAGCTCCGCGTGCAGCGGCGCCAGCCGCGCGAGCCCGAAGTCCAGCACCTTGACCGTCGCCTCCGGACGATCTGCCGTCCCCACGGCCAGCATGAGATTCGACGGCTTCAGGTCGCGATGCACGATCCCCCGATCGCTCGCCGCCTTCACGCCCTGCGCCGCCTGCCGCACGATCTCGCACGCATCCGCGATTCGCAGCGGACCAACGCGCCGCATGAGCGCCGCAAGGTCGAGCCCCTCCACGCATTCCATGACGAGGTAGTGCATGCCCTCCACCTCTCCCGCATCGTGGGCCGTGACAATGTTCGGATGGTCGAGCGCCCCGATCGCCTCCATCTCGCGCTCGAACCGAGCGATCGCCACCGCGTCCTTCATCCGCGACGCCGGCAGCACCTTCACCGCCACCACCCGCTTCAGCTTGTCGTGAACCGCGCGATACACGGCCCCCATCCCGCCGCGACCCAACCGAGCCGTGATGCGGTAGGGGCCGACGCGTTCCGGCACAGGCTCCTGCAAATCGGCCGCGTCGGACGCCCCCAACCACTCGTCCGACCGCAGGCCGACTTGCTCCGCCAGCTCAACAGCCTGCCGACAGCCGCTCTCATCCTCAAACGCATCAATGGGCGGCGCCTGCCGCAAATCACCGACCAGCGTCTCCAGCTCCGCTCCAAAGGCAACCAGCGTCGACTCCTCCTCCGCCGGCAGCGCCTCGCGCGGCTCCCCCGCCTCACGCCGCGCCAGCTCCGCCAAAATCCGTTCCCGGTCGCCAGCGTTAGGTGAAGAGTTCATGGCAGCAAAATCCAATCGTGGGAGTCGCAAGTGGGTCGGGTGCCATGCCCACGTCCGCGTGGGCATGAGAACTCCAATTGCGACGCCGTTTATACCAATGCGCGAGCGCAACGCGAAAAAATCGCCTTCTTGAAATGCGATCTCAGGCCCAAAGGGCCGCCAGTCAATAGCCAGGGGCGTCAGCCCCTGGTAAACGCCAGGCGAGCACGCCAAGCCCCAACGGGACGGCAGTGCGCAGGCCAAACCCTCTGGCGCCCCTTTGGGGCTAACGCGGTGGATCGACCATGCACCAGGGGCTCACGCCGATGCTTTTCAAGCTAGCATTTCAGCCGTCTCCGCGGTTGGATTCGTGACTTTGTGGCGTGCTTTTGGGAGACTTGCCTCAGGGCGATTCACTCCGGAGGCGCACCAATGTTGGGCCGCGTGTTC
>JANOIK010000196.1:0-2442 GCA_031407585.1 Planctomycetota bacterium
GCAGTTCCAGCCGCGAAGCTGGGCCCAGACCACTTACCTGTGGAAGGCCTCGGGCCTGTGCCACAAGCCGCTGTACTTCGAGCAGGTGCAGCTTGAGCGTTACGGCCACTCGTGGGGTCCGGCGCTCGATCCGCTCGTGGCCGGCGCCCACTTCTTCGGGTCGGTGCCGCTGCTGCCGTACAAGATGGGCCTGATGACGCCGAACGAATGCGTCTACACGCTCGGCTACTACCGGCCGGGCAGCTGTGCACCGTTCATGATCCCCGCGGTGCCGTTTACGTGGCGAGCCGCTGCGTTCGAGGCAGGAGCCTGGACCGGCGGAGCGTTCGCGATTCCCTGATGCTATGGTTGAAACGCCGCTCACGCTTACGCGCGAACAGTCGCGGTCGGTGGACCGCATCGCGATCGAGCGGTACGGCATCCCCGGCGTGGTGCTGATGGAAAACGCGGGCCGCGGCGTGGTCGACGCGATGCGGACGATCGACTCGGGGCTCGCTACGGGAGCGCTGGTCGCGATCCTCTGCGGCAAAGGCAACAACGCTGGCGACGGGTTCGTCATTGCTCGGCATCTGGGCATTCAGGGCGTCGCCGCCACGGTGCTGCTACTAAACTCGCCGAGCGAGTTGAGTGGCGATGCCCGGACGAACTACGAGATTCTGGAGCTCAGCGGAGCGACGATCCTCGACCTCTCCGCCGCTCGCGACGGCGAGGAGCTAACGGCACTGCTCGATCGGCACGCCGCGGGGGCTACGTGGCTGGTCGACGCGTTGCTAGGAACCGGCGCCTCGGGCGCTCCGCGCGAACCGTACGCCGCGGCGATTGGGTGGATGAACGCCCAACCGGCCCGCCGCCTCGCGGTCGACGTGCCGAGCGGTCTCGATTGCGACACCGGCGCGGCCCCCGGCGCCGCGGTGCGGGCCGAGGTGACCTGCACGTTCGTCGCGCAGAAGGTCGGATTTCTGGCTCCCTCCGCTCGGCAATTTCTGGGCCAAGTCCACGTCGTTTCGATCGGCACGCCGGCCTGCGTGGGCGCCGCCGCCGTTGGCGCCGGTTGATCCGGTTGTAGGGCGCGCTCGTTCGGCCACCCGTCCTAGCGTATCGATTCTGCGCTCCCGGCTCGGTTTAGGCGGCTCGCTACAACGACCAAACCCGCACTCGGCGTGCGCCATCGCGCATCTGAAAACCTATAGATGAGGAGCCAGATCGATCACCGCGCCTTCCGGACGACCATGTCGACAACAGCCACTCCACCGCGGCCAACCGCTGCGAAGCCGGCCGAAAAAGCGCCGGTTGCCGTGGAATCGCTCATGCGCGTGCCGCTGGCGGCGCTGACGCAACCCTGCTCGGCCGCCGTCGATGTCTTCATGTCGTCAGCCGACGGCCCGCCGAAACCGCTTTGGGAGCAGCACGCCCGGTTGGGTGAAGATCACCTGGCCGAGATGCGGCGCCACCGGGGGCAGTTCGCGTTTTGGATACAGCGCAACGACTTCAGCCGTGTGACCAACGCGGTGCAAGCCCACTGGGCTGAGCTTGCCGCCTCGCCAACCCTCCCGGCGTGCGACGGATTGGCGCTCCTGTCTTTGGCGTTCTCGCTGGGTCTGAACGCGACCGTCCGGCTGGTGAAATGCCAGCCGTTCGTCGCCGCCGCGCGGCGCGTGGGCGCCGCCGCGGTGAGCCTATTCTCCCGCGGCCCGGTCGATTCGCGCGACCTGTTTGAAATGGTCGCGTCGGTCAGCGGCTCCGGGTTCCGAGCGCTCAACGTCGCGGCCTACACGCTGCAAATCGCACGGCTCGCGGGAACGAACGACGAGGAAGCGCTCAGCGACATCGCCGTGGGGGCGATGGTCCACGACATCGGCGCGCGAAACTTGTTCGTCGACGCCTGGGCAAACCCCGGTCGCTGGACGGCCGAGGAGCGCGAAATGGTTGAGCGGCATCCGCAGGTGGGATTCGAAGACCTGCTACCGCAGAACTTCAGCCGCGGTCAACTCATGATGGCGTACCAGCACCACGAGCGAATGGACGGCTCGGGGTATCCGGTGGGCATCGTCGCCGACGAAATCCACCCCTGGGCTAAGATGCTGGCGATCGCCGACCGGTTCGAGGCGTTGACGTCGGCGCGCTCGTATCGCCGCGGGATGGAATTGCCCGAGGCGCTCGCACAACTGGAGCAAGACGCGGGCCACCATTTGGATCCCGAGATGACGCAATGTTGGATTCACTCTCTACAGTCGAGTTGAGCGAGCGGACGTGGGCGGCCGTGCCTTCGCGGGCGGCGCTTCCGTGCGACGAGCGCGAGTACTTCGCGGCCCGAGGGACCGCGGGTTCATTCTGCGACTCGCGGCGGCAGTATGTGCGCATTCACATGCGCGAGATCGGCGTGCTGGTTCGCGGCGACGAATGCCACGCGATCTACACGAAAGACGCCTCGCCCAAGGGCGT
>JANOIK010000215.1:0-2954 GCA_031407585.1 Planctomycetota bacterium
CGCGCAGCTTCGCGGAAAAACAAGAATTGGGATTTCTCGCCGCGCATCTCGCGAATACACGCGAATCAGAATCAATTAGTTCCGTTTCTTTTTCTGAATTCTGAGCGGTAAGCACTGGCGATCGAGCTGCTAAGAGTACCAACCGCTCCTGATTCGCGCCGATTCGCGAGATTCGCGGAAAAAAAAAGAATTGCTACAACGCGTCGACCCAAGCGAACGGCTCGTCCTCCAGCGACTCAAACACATCATCTTTCGCCGCGTCATCGTCCGCAGAGGTGATGTCATTGTCCCTTTCCTCACTCGGCGGCCGAGCATTGATGCTCGCTGGCTCATCACCGCTCGCATGCACCGCATCCACCAGCGGTTCCTCGAGAACGACCGATGACGACGCGACGTCCGGTTCGTCGAGCGTCAGCGCAAACGGCGCCTCGTTCCACTGCTCCGCAAACGACGTATTCGCGGCTTCGACAGAATCCTCGGCGCCGAACCCCTCCCGCCATTCCGCGAGATCGTCCGCCGTCGTCGTCTCCCCCAGCCCGCGCTGCCACAGCAAGAAGTCATCCCCGTCCACCCGGCCATTCGCGTCGAAGTCGCCGCCCGCGGGCCCCGCGACGACCGCCGCCGACGGCGTGAACACGAGCCGCCCGACGCGGCCGTTGACCAGGTCGACGTAGTACATCATCCCATCGCGGCCCATCGTCATTTCGACGACGCCGCCGACGCTCAGCCCCAGTGCGGTTACGGAGTTCAGCGACCCGTTAGCGTTGATCCGCAGCACGCGAAGCTGGTCGTCGCCGAAGTCCGAAAGAAACAAGGCGTTTTGGTAGCTCGCGGGGTAGGACGTGCCGTTGTAGAAGTCGCCTACGACGATCGCGATGCCGCCGCTGGCGTGACTCCGCGCCCACACCGACGCCTGCACATCGGGGTTCGAGGCGTAGAACGCCTGGGCCTCTGACAGGTCGCGGTAACCGCCGGTTTGCTGGCTCACGCCGCTGCCGCCTTCGTAGTACGGCCAGCCAAAATTCTCGCCGCCGCCGCGGTTGATTTCCTCCCACGTATTCCAACCGACGTCGCCGACCCACAGCGTGCCGTCTGAGGGTTGGAAGGCGAAGCGGAAGGGGTTGCGGAGGCCGTAGTCGTACACCTTCGAGCGATTGGAGTCCGCGTCGCCGTTGTAGAAGGGATTGTCGGAAAGGCCCTTGCCGGTGATCGGATCGACTCGCAGGATCTTGCCCGAGAGGCTGTTGAGATCCTGCACGCGCGCGGTTCGCGGATCGACCCGGCCGAACGACGTGCCGTCGCCGTTGGCGACATAGAGCTTGCCGTCGGGACCGAACGCCACGTTGCCGACGGTGTGCGACCGCGAGTCGGCGATGAGGATGTCCCGCATCGTGCCATTGGGCGCCCCCGACGGCGGCAGATTGATGTTCTCGGTGCTGTCTTGCTCCGGATGGCTGATGTTTGCCCAGACGCTGTTCGTGCCGATGAGCACCACCTCGCTCCCCGGCACGGCCCGGTTGTAACCCTGCGACGCATCGGCGGTGAACCGGCTAACGCGGGCGACGCGATTGCCCGCCCCATCGCGCCCCGCGAGCCCGGAGTTGTTGGCCGCTTCGGGTGGGTCGTATGTGTAGGAGACATACACGTACGGAGTCGAGGGAAACGCCGGATGCACCGCGACGCCCAGCAGCCCGCGGTCCTGCACGAAGTTCACCTGGCTCTGGATATCGAGAAACGGCGTCGAGAGAAGCTGCCCGTTCTGGTAGACCCGCACGACGCCCCGCTGCTCGGAGACGAACATCCGGCCGGACGAGTCGAAGTCCATCGACGTCGGCGTCGACAGGCCGCTAATGAGCGTTTGGCCCGAGAACGTGCCGTTCTCGCTCACCGGCGGCGGATCGCTGTAAAGCTGGCTTTGCGGGATGACCTGCAGCGACTGGCTCGCGCTCGACCACTCGAGCTTCGCGGACGCGGCGCCCGTGTCGTCGTAGTACTCCATGCGGATGCTCACCCGCTGTCCGGCCTGCAGGGCAATCGTCCCCGTGCGAACGGTCCCCGTCTGGTCCTGCCAGAAATCGATGATGAGCTGGTTGTTCACCCACAGCCGCACGCCGTCGTCGGTCGTCGTTCGGAAGGTGAAGGTCTCGTTGAACCGCGGTTCGATCTGGCCGCTCCAGCGTACGGCGAAGAAGTTCGACCCCAGCGATCCGCCGGGCGAGCCCGTGCCCCAGTTGAAGTTCACGGTCGCGTCGGTGCGCTGGAACGTAGGCGTCGTGAAGTTGGTGTTCGGGAAGTAGGCGCCCAACAGGCCGTTGCCGTTGCCGATCGGCGGCGGGGCGTCGTCGTCGATGATGGTGATCGTCGCGGTGCGCGGTGCGCCTGCAGTCGCGCCGCCCACCGTTTGATCGATCGCCACGTTAAGTGTTTCGTTGCCTTCGTTGGCGGAGTCGTTCGCGATAGGGACGACAATCGACTTGGTCGTCTCGCCGGGGGCGAACACCAGGAGCTGAGCGGACGCGCCAGTGTAGTCGCTGCCGGCGGTGGCCGAGGCGTTGACCGTGGTGTAGCGCACCCCAACCGTGCCGCCGCTGCCGCCGGTGCGCACGACGGGGATCGACACGGTCCCGGCGGCTTCGTTGACGGTGATGAGCGACGTCTGCAGCGAGAGCGTGCCGGGCACGACGCCCGAGGCGAACTGCAGGTACCCGTTGACATGCAGCGTCTCGGTCTGCCACAGGCCCGGCTTGGCGCCGCCGACTTCTTGCGCATAGGTGCCGGTCGAGTAGACGTCGCTGGCCTCGCTCTGGTTCATGACGCCGTCGAGCAGCACGCCGTCGATCCGCAGGTTGCGGTCGCCGGCGGCGGTCGCGGCGTCATTGATGAGGGCGACGCGGATCTGGCTCAACGGCACGGTTGCCGGGGCCACGTAGATGTACGACTGAAACTGTCGGTTC
>JANOIK010000255.1:0-1649 GCA_031407585.1 Planctomycetota bacterium
TTCCAAAATGTTTGGACCTGCCCTGAGTGCCGCGCCGACGCGCACTTGGAACGGGAGGCTCCACGCGGTGGCGATGTCTTTGCCGTTGAGCCGCACGCGGGCGACCTCGCGTACGTCGCCGAGGTCGAGCAACCAGTCGACCTTGAAGCCTGGTTCCGCGGGGCCAGGGGGCGCGTCGAACTCCAGGCGGTAGCGGGCTGTGCCGGCGAAGCGCTGGGCTTCTTCGCCGCCGAGGTCAGTCCAGGATTTCAGCTCGGCGGTTTTGATTGTCGGCGGAAGCTCGGGGCCGCCCTTGAGAAACTCGATGCTCCACTCGCCTTCGAGTGCGACGGCCGAGCCGGCGGGTTTGGCGTACGGCCATGGTGCGGCGGCGATCGCGGCGTTCGAGGTGCGCACGACGAGCGACTGGCCCGGGGCGAGCTGCAGGTAGATAGCGGCCGAGAGGAGGCCTGTGTTGGCAGGCGGCTTAAGACTGGCCGCGCCCGTGGCGCCGGTGAGGGGGTCGAGTATGACGGCCGATGCCGCCGGCACGCCGAGCGTCACAAAGCGGTCGAGCTTTTTGTCGGTGAGGTTGGCGAAGAAGTAGTCGTGGCCGGTGGGCGTCGCGCGTCGGATCCAACTGATTCCGTGTTCGGCGATCTCTTCGCGCGGGACGTCGACCTCATCGAGGGGATTGCTGCAAACGGCGTCAGGGGGCAACTTTTTCAGCGCGGCTTGAAACTCTTTGCGGCGCTCCTCTAAACGTCCGTAACCGGGAACGTCTTCCGGTAGTTTTTCGAAGATCACGTGGGCGCCATCGGCGGCGAGTTGGGCGAGGCGCTGGAGCGTCGCAACGGGCATGCGTCGCGTCGCGGGGACGATGATCACTTTGTACGGCCCGCCGGGCGTAACGAGGCCGCCGTCTTTGGCGTTTGTCTCCTGGAGCTGCGCGTCGGAGATGTAATCAAAACTGTAACCGCGGTCGATGAGGTTGCGGGCGATCTTGCCGACGGGCGCCTCGGTGAGCCACTTCACGTTGTGCACGGTGAGCTGCTTCATCAGTCCGCCGGCGTCGTCCCACACATCTTCGACGGGCCAGTAGAGCAGGATGTCGTTGTCGGGTTTTCCGCCCTGCAGCACCGACTGCACGCGGGCGACGTAGCGATTGAGTTCCGCCAGATCGTCCCACAGTGGGTTGTTCGGGTTGAACTGCGTCGAGGCGTAGAACAGCCAGCCCGGCCACGCGGCGTCGTCCGGCGAGAAGACCGTGCCGTGGTAGAAAATGTGGTTGATGCCGTCGGCCAGGATGCGGTCGATCTCCGGCTTCATGTACGAAGGCGATTCCTTGAAGTGCTCGCGGAGCCAGGTGAGCGTTTCGCTGGACGCGAGATTGTGCCCTGCGACGTGCCCGGCCGAGGACGCCATGCGGATCACCAGCGACTCGGGCAGGTCCTGGTCGTGACGCACCTCGTCGTCGAGCCGGCGCAGGCCGGGGATTGGGAAGGGCGTGGAGCCGAAGACTTCGGTCTCGGCGATGTCGGCGTTGGCGTAGAGGTCGAGCAGGTTGCCGGGGGCGCCGTGCGATTGGTTGCGAACGATGAACCCGAGGGCGTGCGACCATTCGACCCACGTGTGCAGGTAGTCGAGATGGAGCTTGGCGAGCGTGTCGC
>JANOIK010000310.1:0-22882 GCA_031407585.1 Planctomycetota bacterium
TCTCACGGTGACCGCGATTCCGTCGATCCACCGCAACTACATCTGGTCACACCCATTTCAGGCGATCAGCGGGCTCTCGAAGATCGAACGGTTTCCCTACCGCGTCGCAATCAGCGGGGCTGTGCCGGTGCGTTCGGAAACGCCGACAGTTCGACCTTCGCCCGGCGGGAGCGCAGTGCGGCATACCAATCCGGACGGCAGCATGGGCGGGTGGAAGACAGTGTCCGTGCCGGCTTCCGTGTACATCGGCTCCAATGCCTGGGTCACCGGCGGCACTGTCAGCGGCAGCGCTCGCATCGAGGACTATGCGACGGTCACTGGCGGCACGGTGACCGGCGGCGCGATCGTCCGCGGCAACGCCCGCGTGCAGGGCGGCACAGTGACCGGCAGTGCGGTCATCGACGACTACGCCGTGATAGTCGGCGGCACGGTGTCTGAGTCGGCCCGCGTGCGCGGCGACGCCCGGATTGAGAACGGGCAAGTGCGCGGTAATGCCTTCGTGTCGGACTACGCCACGATCGCCAACGGCGGGACCGTTGTCGCGGGCGACACCGTGGTCAAGGGCTACGGCGTGGTCGACAACGCACAGATGACTGGCAACGCCTTGGTGATGGCATCGGGCCTGGCCGCGGGCACGGGGCTCGTGTCCAACATGGGTGTCCAGTTTAACGGAGAGCCGGCGTCGCAAGAAACGGCGCTGATGACGACTCAGTACAACAACTTGTTCGCCCGCTACGATTTTACAACGGCCGACAACAATGCCGTTTGGGACACGTTCAACACGACCTACGGCTGGATGAGCGCGACTGCGCCGACGTGGCAGCAAAACGCCGGCGATATCGTGACGGGCGTACTCCAGTTCACGAGCGACGACCAGTTCGTCGAACTAACGCCGGAGCTGGCGGACCTTCAGAATTACACGTTCGGCACGTGGGTGAAATGGACTGGCGGCGGCGAAGCCAATCAGCGGATCTGGGAATTTGCCCGCGACGCGAGCAACTACATGTATTTGCAGCCGACTTCCAGCGGCGGCGGGGCGAAGTTGGTGATCGCGGTGAACGGCGTCGAGCGCGTGCTGCAAGCCGCGGCAGCGCTGCCGGTGAACGCCTGGAGCCATGTGGCGGTGACGTTCGACGCCGATACGGCAACGCTCTATGTCGATGCGTCTGCGAAGGCGATCCGCACGGACGTGGGGATCGATCCGTACCAGGTTCGCGCGAGCTATGGCTTGCTGGGCAAGGGCCTGGCGACGAGCGGCTTCCGCGGATCGATCGATTCGTTTCGCGTGTACTCGAAAGGATTGTCAGCCGCCGAGGTGCTCGGGCTGGTGCACTTGGTCCGGCCAGGATATGTGCCGGAGCCGGGCGTTATCCCGCCGGGCGGTTCGGAGGCGATTCTCGTGCTGCAGTTCGCTGTGCACGACAGCACAGGGCAGCTCATCATCAATCGTGAGGCGGTGACCAACGGCGACCTGCGCAATTCGGCGGCAATGCGGCCGGCCGAGAGCGCTTCACCCGGCGGCATGACGAGCACTGGCGCCCAGTACTTCACCTATGTGCAGGCAACTGAGGGCCTCGCGGGCCGGCCTGGCGCCGATGGGTACGCGATGAACACCACCGCCGGGGGCGTGTCGTTCGCCGACGCCGGGTCGCAGCTCGGGCAGGCGCTGCAGACAAGCGATACATTTGCCGTTAAGGTCCGGGCGCGGCGTGCGACCGATGCGGGCGGATTTCGGCTCGTCGCCGGTCGGACCAACGCGGCCGACGAGCAAGGTGCATGGAGCCTCGGTCTCAACGCCGGCGATCATATTGTCGCGTCGATGGGGGGCGTCGATTACGACACGGGCGTCACATGGAGCGTCGGCGCCTGGCACGAGGTGGGGCTGACCTACGATGGAACCGGCGCCGGGAACGGCACTGTGCTGGTCTTCGTCGACGGACGGCGGGGCGGCGCGTTCCAACCCGGGGCGATCGACGTCGCGTCCTTTTTCAATTTGGGATCGGGCATCGCCGGCGCGAATTTGTTCCGTGGCTATTACGACCATGTCGAATTCTGGGACAAGGTGGTTGGCGACGCCACGATGGCGGCGTTCAGCAACGTTCCGGCGCCTGACCTGCCCGGCGACTACGACGGCAACGGCAGGGTCGACGGCGGGGACATCCTGACGTGGCAGCGCGCGCTGGGAGCGCCCGCGACGCCAGCCGGCAGCGGGGCCGACGGAAACCGCAATGGCGTCGTCGATGGGTTTGATCTCGGCGTGTGGCGGGCCAATATGGGGCGCACCGCGGCGTTGGCTCCAGAAGCTCTGACGGCCGCGGCCATCGCAGCCCCCGCGATCAAGGATGGCGACACGTTGGCAGATACGCCGGCCCCAGGCGACGACCTGTCGACCCTCGCTGCGATCGCGCAAACGGCTGATCAGTCCGCCACTGCAAAGGGCGTTCTTTCGCGCGGCATCCCGCGCGCCCGCGTCGCGGCTATCGCGGCGCGCGACGCGGCGCTTATCGCAGTGAGCGAGCACAGGACCGCTATTCGAGTCGCCTCATGGCGAAGCGCAATCCATGCGGACGCAGTCGCTGAAGGTGGCAATTCCGACTTGGAATGCGAGATCAACAACGCGATGCTTGATTCTGCGTTTGCGCTGAGCGGTCTGGAACACAGGTTCCCGTTATAGGCCTCCAATCACGACGTGGGGATTAGGTTGCGGCGCTGACTTTATGGGTCGAGCGGCAGGCCCAGCGCTTCGGTAAACCGGTCGAATAGGTTGGCCATGCAGATGACGTGCATGATCATCGCCGTCTCCTCGTCGCTGAAGTGCGCGCGAACGTCGCCAATGTCGCGGTCCGAAATCAGGTGCGGGTCGACCGTCGACTTGCGGGCGAGCCGATAGGCCGCCGCAGCGCCTGGCGAATCGTGGGCATCGTCGAGGAGGGAGACAATTTCCACGGGCGACGCGCCGAGATTCGCCAGGCGCCGGGCTGCTGTTCCGGCCCCGTACCAGGCGTGATTGTTGACGGCGGTGATGTAGGCGAGCTCCGCCTTCAGACGCGGCGACAAGTGATCGTCGGTCATGATCGTATTCCAGCTAACAATTTGGGCCTTGCCGACTTCGGGCAGCAACGACATCGCGCGTTCCCACGCGAGCGGCTCGCGGCCTCCGAGCGCATCGCCCAACATGGTTTTGGCTGCGTCGGCCGACGGAATCTCGACGCGGGCCGTGCGCTGCCCGCAGGCGGCGATGGCGGCGGAGATTTCCTTGCCCGTGGGCAACTGCGGCCGCGGCTGGCGGGTGTCGGCGGTCACCTGGCTGGTGGTGTGTAGGAATTCGTCGCCCGTCGGCGTCAGCAGCGTGTTGGCCTCCTCGCCAAAGCGGCTGTCCTGCGGGATGCCCATGCCGTCGGTCCAGCGGTTGGTGGAGTTGAACCGCGAGATGACGAAGGTGAGCTCAATAATCTCGTTGTTCGTGAAGTGCTCCTTGATCGCCGCAATGTCATCGTCGGCGACGAGTTGCGGTTCCAGCGTGAGCTTGCGGGCGAAGGCCAGGGCGGCGCGCGTGCGGGGGTCGAAATCGGTCCAGCGGAAGTCGAGGGCCGCGATCTTACCGTCGGGCACGCCGGCGCCGGCGAGCTTCAGCTCCTGGTGACCCAGGCAGTAGTGGCAGTTGTTGCCGCGGGAGACGATCCAGAAGCAACTCGTGGTGAGGACATAGTCGAGCGAGGGCGCGCTGTTATTGCCGCGCTGGCCGGGTTGATTGGGATTGAAGCGACCGCCCCGGTTGGGATTGCCGCCGGTCCAGGATGCGGGGACGTACATCGCACGCATGCGACCATTGTTGGCGCCGCCCTCGGCGGCCGATGCTGGAAGCGGCAGCCGAGGCGCGCGCTGTTTGAGCGCCTCGAGCGCCGCTTTGATCTCGGGACGCGTGGCCGGAATGGGCTTGGGAGCGTCCGATACGGTATCGGCGGCCCACGCCGCTGCGGCGGTCGCGGCGATAGCTGTGAGGGCAAAGACAAGTGTGCGTTTCATGATTGAGCGTCTCGCTTGGTGAGAACGTGGCAGAATGTCGCTACGGGAAGCGTTGCCAATAATAGGGTCCACTTGGGTTGCGCGCGTCACTCCATGACGCGCACTACGGTGATGACAGGCTGCAGGCCGACCGTAAAGTTAGCGGCGACTTTTTGGGGCGCTCGGGCGGGCGGCTGGACGAGGGCCAGCGTCACGGGGGCACGCAAGGTGTTCCCGTCGAACGAGCCCAATCCGACGATTTCGTAGTCGACGAGCTTAGCGCCGCTGGTCCACTGCTGATCGATGACAATCATTTCCGGATCCTGCGTGCGCAAGTCGGCGGCCGGCGTACCGGCGACCCAAGCGTCCAGCGCCTTGGTCAGCACGGTGCGCGCGGTGTTCTCATCGACGGGCCCTGCGGCGCTGCCGCCGCAGCCAGTGCAGGCACAGAGCGCCAGCAGCCAGGCGACGGCCGCCGCGATGGGACTACGCGTGCTCATGGTTCAGAACGTCTCCGAAAGAATCTCGTCGCCGTCGCGCGTGCCGATCGCGCGCCACACGGTCATACCGACGTTGTCGGAAACGAACCGCGCCGAAGCGTCGCACATCAACAGGTTAACGCCGCCGGTGTGCTGGCTCGTGGCGGTCGTCATGATTCGCCCAGGCGGAAACATGCACGAACGGCCATTGGGCACGTCGCCGTGAAAATACATGGTGGTACTGTGGTAGGCCTGCAGCCACGGCGCGCCGACGTCGGAGTAGCCTTGCTTCGACAGGTCGTTGACGTCGACCGCCAGACAGTCGCGGAGCGCATCATCAACGTTGGCCGGCGATGTGCCGGGCTGATAGGTGTCGCTCTTGGGGCTGGAGATGCCGGAATTGCTGTCGCCGCAGACCCGCTCGGCGAACGCGGCCGTGTTACTGAGCCCGTCGGTGACGTCCTTCGGCCCGGTTTTGCTATTGCGAAACATCACGCCGTTGGGCGGCGGCATGTCCTGGTTCGGCGCGCCGGCCGGCCAGACACTCCACAGGATGCCGGTGCCCTGATTGACGTGGTAGTTGTTCGGCCCACCCAGCGACGGCGAGATTTCCTCTCGCCCGTCGGACGGGCACGAGAACATGGCGACGGTGGTTGCCCGCGCGGCGGCGTTGAGGTCCAGCGCCGGGTCGATGTGCTTATAGGGCGAGTTGTAGTTGACGAGGTTGCGGAGGTTCGTTTGCTCGAAATACGGCAGTAGGCGCGCGTGGACCGAGAGCCCCGCGGAGGCGCCGCCGCTGATATCGCCGGGCGGGAACTTTTTGTGAGCCGTTTCGTAGTTGTGGAACGCGAGACCGAACTGGCGGAGGTTGTTGATGCATTGAGTTCGGCGCGCCGCTTCGCGAGCCGCCTGGATGGCCGGCAACAGAAGCGCAACCAGCACGCCAATGATCGCAATCACAACCAACAGCTCGACGAGCGTAAAACCGCGATGCGAGGATTTCATGTCGAAGCCTATGTCGTGGAAGTAAGTTCATGGAAATACACGTGGCGAACCGCGCACGTCCGTCGCCGCTATGCGTCAGAATCGCGCGCGGTGCGCGCGGCGCCGAAAAGCGGTCGCCGCCCCAGTCACTGTCGCTCAGGATGTCTCGCCTGTTCCGGGCCCCGTCGCTTCAGGCGAAGTTTGGCGGGCGAAAGATGCCGCCAGCGATCGGGCGGGGAGGGGCGAGTTCGGGGATTGGCGCGAAGGAGACCTGCAAGTCCGGCGGATTTTCCTCGGCGTCAGCCTGAAGCATGGCGCCGTGGGCGCTTCTTGAAACTACGACGACCGACGGAACGTGCGTCCACCGTGATGGCGGCGAGTTGGAGCAGAACGGACCGCGGCACGGCGTGAGCGGCGATCTGTTGCGGCCAACCTCGGTCTCCTTCGCCTGGTCACCCACGGCGGTCTCCAGATACCAACCGCAAGTTGCATGAGTCGATCCGGCCTCAAGGGTGCGACCTAGGCTCATTGATCGCGCTGCAGCGCGATCCGGCTCCGCACTCCGCATCGGCGGCAACACCGTGGCATCCGAAGTCGTCCCATCCCGCTCCTTTGTCCGCGCGGGCTGTTGATCGCCGGCGGAGTTGGCCGGCTCTTGGGTGATCTCGTAAATGCGATCCACGTCATCGATTTGCAAAACTTGCTGCGACCCGTCGGGCCAGTGAATCGTGACGCGACGGACCTCTGTCTCAT
Organism: Planctomycetota bacterium; assembly: GCA_031407585.1. GTDB lineage: Bacteria > Planctomycetota > Planctomycetia > Pirellulales > Lacipirellulaceae > Lacipirellula. The sequence continues at coordinate 6,222 of JANOIK010000310.1, forward strand.
GGCCGAGGCCGAAACTCACCGGCAGCTCGACTTGCGACAGGTAACTTCGCGTTGGTGAGACTTGCCGATAAAGTCCGCGGTCTTTCAACTCCACATGGACCTGAGCGCCGATCGCATCTCGGTTGCTCGCGCTCCCGGTGAGCTTGAACCGCAGCCAATGGTGATTCTCCTTCTGATCGTTGCGCAGCAGACGCGGCGGCGAGCCAATTCCTGTGATCAACACATCGAGATCGCCATCGTTGTCCACGTCGGCGTACGCTGCGCCTCGGCCGACGATCGGCTTCATCAGATCAGCGCCGCAGAGCTCGGCGGACACGGGCAGGAACTCCGTGGCCTCGCTGGCGCCGCAGTTCCAGAACAGGTGCGGCGACTGGGCGTAGTGCTGGCTCGGCTGGACGCGGTTGATGTCTTCTTCGAGATGGCCATTGTTGGTGAACAGGTCCAGCCGGCCGTCGAGGTCGTAGTCCCAGAAGAACAGGCCGAACTTCAGCTCCAACCGCGAGTTGGGACCGAGGCCGGTGGCGATTGCCTCGTCCATGAACTGCATCAGATCGCCGGTGGTGACGTAGAGCGCAGTCATCTCGTTGGCGAAATTGGCGATTGCGACGCCTAGCGCGTCGTCGTCGCGAAATCGAGCGGCGTCGATGCCCATGGCGCCGCGGGCGTTGCCGTTCATGTCGAATGCGATGCCGGTAAAGGCTCCGATCTCGCGGAATTTGCCGTTCTGCTCGTTGTGGAACAGGAAGTTCTGAACCGTGTCGTTTGCCACGACGACGTCAATCCAGCCGTCGAGATCGACGTCCTCGAACACGACGCCGAGCGATTTAGCCATCGGCACGTTCGTGTTCGGGTTGCGCACCTGCAGCCCGGCCTCTTTGGAAACTTCGGCAAACCGGCCGCCGCCCTCATTGCGGTAGAGATACGGCAAGGCGCCTTCGAAATTCTGCGGGCGGCCATAGGCGCGGCCGCCGCCGGTAAGCTGAAAGTTCTGCCCCACATCGTACGCGCGCGACCATGCGAGATAATTGCAGACAAATAAATCCAAATCGCCGTCGCGGTCATAGTCGAACCAGCCGGCGCTGGTGCTCCACTGGTCCTCGACGCCAGCGACTTCGGCCGCGGCCGTCACGTCGGTGAACTTGCCGTCGCCTTCGTTGTGGAACAGGCGGTTGAGGCCCACGGCGCTGATAAACACGTCGACTCGTCCGTCGTTGTCGTAGTCGCCAACCGCGACGCCCATGCCGTACATCAACGTGTCGAGGCCCGAGCCGGCGGTCACGTCGTCGTACTTGCCGGCACCGTCATTACGGTAGAGTCCCATCGTGGCGGGCGGGCCGTCTTCAGCGGCTTTGTCCCACGGCCAGTGGCTGAGCCCGTTAATGAGGAGGATGTCCTGATCGCCATCCTGGTCGAAGTCGAAAAACGCACAGCCGCCGCCCATCGTTTCGGGGAGCAGCTTTTCGCCGCGGGCGGCGTTTTGGTGAACGAACTTGATGCCGGCCGCCTCGGTCACGTCGGTGAATGTGACTTTGGGAATCGATGCGGCGGTGGTGTCCCGCACGGCGACTTCGGCCAACTCCGTTTGGCGGTCTTTTTCAATCGGCGGCTTGGGCCACGAATAGTACACCACTCCGGCAACCGCTGCGCCGCCGATAACGAGCGCGGCCAAGGACCAGCGGAGCGCCCTGCCGATCACGGCGTCGTCACGCTCTTCGTCATCGGAATCAAATTCGTCGTCGCTAGTCATTGCTGCAGGCCCATGGGGTCAAGATTGTCGGCCGAAGAGTCGTCGGCGTCAGTCGCCAGGCCGTTGTTTTCGCCGGCATTTGCGGGCGAAGCCTTCAGGTCAGCATCGAGTCCGGGCGCGCCGGGCCGCTGGAGCGAATAACGCACCACGGCCTCGGCCGCATTATTGGCCGCCGGATACTTCTCACGGGCCAGGCGCTCGGCGCGGCCTTGGGCGTTGTCGTCAGCCTTGTAACGCTGGTGGAGTTGTTCATGCTGGCGGGCCTTTGCGTCGTTGCCCAGTTGGGCAAAAAGCAGCTGTAAGTTGTGATGGGCATTTACGTTCTCTGAATCGATCGCCAGCGTCTTTTCGAACGACGCGATTGCCTGGTTCCAAAGCGCCAGAGCGTCGGCCTTTCGGCCCTGGCGTGCGCGGACCCGACCCAGGTTGAACTGGGTCTGGCCCAGCAGATTGATGACCTCGTAATCGAGGCTGAAGTCGAATCCGCGCTTTCTCATGTCCTTGGTGCGATCCTCGAGCACGCTACGGAGATTGACGATAGCTTCCTCGAGCCGGCCCTGCTGCGCGTTGACGTCGCCGCTAAGCCAAGCCCACGTCCAGCGCGGGAAGCCGTCGGCGCCGGAGAACTTGCGCGCCCGATCGAGCGCCGCCACGGCTTCGTCGAGGCGGCCCTCGGCAATGTACACTCGTGCCAGGTTCATCGGGCCGTCCCAGCGGTCGAGCTTTTCGACTTCGAGGAAGGCCTCCTCAGCCTGCCGCAGCTCCGCCTTGCCCTTGAGCAACAGTCCGATGCCGAAGTCATTCCACCGCTGCCAAACGGGGATCTCGCGCTCAGCATTGTCAACTCGGCCTTCGACGCCGGTAACGGCGAGCGTCACGCGGTCGCTGGCGAGCGTGGTGATTGGCAGCTCATTACGATAGACGGCGTCCGTAGGACCGTCGGCAGTGCTGCTGCGCGCATCGCCGCGGATCGGCTTACCGAGTTTTGCGTTTGCGCGGGCTACGAATTCCATGTATTTCTGGTCAAACTTACGGTACCGCAGCTTTACCTCGATCGTGACTGGCGCATTGAGGCCTTCGGGCACTGTCAACTCGAAATGGACGGTCTGCCCGGCTCCCGGCGGGATTTGATGGTTGTACAGGGGCGTGAAGATGTCCTGCGGATTGCGACGATCGATGCGGTTACCGTCCTTGTCGAGCATGAACACATTCACGAAGTGCGACCAGGGATCGACCTCGTTGCCCCGCGCCGGATCGAGTGCGCCGCTGCGGCCAATCACGCGGTCCCCGCAGGTGACGGTTACGTCGAGCCAAACCTCGTTCGAGTCGACCGTACCCTGCGTGAACAGGTGGCCCATTTTGAGCGTGCGAATCACCGCTTCGACGAGGTATTTCTTGCCGGGCGCCAACTCCGGCGCGGCCGGCCGCAACGGCGCGATCAGTTTGCCGTCGATTTCGCCGCCTTCGCGGATCCCAAACACATCGACCCGAACCACGTCCTTCATGAACTGCTGGTGGGCTTCGAACACGTCGGGCCGACGGCGCAACCAAGCGACGCCAGTATTTGCGCCGGGGAACAAATGGTCGTGCACGCTCAGGCCGGCGGCGCCGGCGAAGAGCCTGGCGCCGAAATCGCCCGACTCCCTAAGCGGCATGTGGCAGCTCGCACAGCTCGGCTCCGACTTGGGAGGATAGTAAAAGCTGCGCGCGCCGTGCCCCGAGACGCCGCTAAGCAGGTACGGATCATAGTGGTTCTGGCCGCGGAGAAACTCCTTGTAATGATTAAGCGCCAGCGGCAGCGATACCTTGTGGCAGGTCGAGCAGAAATTGGCTTGGCGGTGGAAATCCTTGAGAAACGTCTTCTTGTGGAACTCGGGCTTGGCCAGCACGAGTTGGTTGTTAATCCACTGCAGTACCGGGTTTTCGCTGAATGCAAACGGATAGTGGAGCGGCTCCTCGATCGTGTAGTCGGCGTTGCCGCGGGTACTATTGACGTGCGTAATCGCATGGCAGGCCGAGCAAGTGATGCCGGCGTGGGCCGTGGGGTGGCTCAGCATGTCGAACTTGGGATCGTCGAAGGCGCCGCTGAAAAACGGCGCCGGGTCGTGGCAGCCAGCACACCATCGCGACGCCTGTACGTTGCCGTCACGCTTGAGCGAGACTTCGCGCGTTTCGCTGACGCTCGCCAGGTACGGCGGGTTGTTGAACGAGCTGAACTTGTGGACGCTCTCGCTCCATTGCGCATGCACGTCGGCGTGGCATCTCTGACAATACATGTCGTTGGTCAGCGCCTCCGCGGGGATGAAGTTGCCGCTGGCGGTGCGGGCGAGGGACGGCTCGAAATACTTCACGCCCGACTCGGGACCCATTGCGTACCAGTTGCGCGGATCTTCCGAGTGCAGCCAGACCATCGCCAGCACGACCAAGCCGACGAACGCGGCATAACTGAGGCCGAGGCGCCACTTAATGCGTGGCCCGGCAAGCCGATGGAGCCAGTACAACCAGGCGGCCGCGATCGGGCAGGCAACGTGAAGCCAGTAGATCGTGGCGCGGGCCAGCGGCTGGCGGAGATCGAACCCACCGATGCGCATCAGCAGCACGCCAGTCGCCAGCACGGCGAGCGAGATCCCAAGCAATAGATAGCCGATGCGGACGGCACGGCGATTTTTGCGATTGCGCGACGCCGCCATGTGCACAAAGCCGAACACCACGACCGGCACGATGAGCAGGATGCCCAGGGCCAGATGGCCCAGGAACATGTACTGGTAGAAAAAGCTCTGGTAAGTGCGGCCGGTGGACCATTCTAGGAATGTGATTGCGGACAGGTATGCCGAGTTGGCGCCGAGCAACGCCGTCAGGGTGAAGATGAAGTAAAGCAACCTGCGCAGCCGCGGACCGACCGCGCGGACGTACTTTTTCTTCGCCGGCGGAGCCGCGGGATCGGGTTGTGACGGCGCAAGGGGCATGGCGGCGGAGCTGGAGCTCAGTCAAAGCTCGCGGAGGAATCCGGAGCGCGTGGCAATGGTAAGACCTCGACTACGTGCCAGGCGGCGTGCGCCGGCGCAGCACAGGCGGGGGCGAGATTCGTGCTGGTGCAACCAGGGACAGCGGTTCAAAAGCGCGATCCGCCGCCAGCCCTCAGCCCAATCGGGCGCAGCTGGAGGACGGCACGTCTCGATTTCTCCGCTAGGCCTGCGGCGGATAGTCGATGCGGCGCAAGAACCCGGGACGCGGGGCCGCGTCACGCGCCGAAAAGGGTGCGGATTCGCGATCGGCGATTCCGCCGGGGATCATAAGGGCGAGGGCGGCGCAGACATGATCCTTCGCCGTGGGGATTTGCACCGGAACCGGGACAACTGGCGCCATAGGCGCCTTATCGCAGGAAGGACCGCTGCACGGACGCGACACTGGCGTCGACCCCGCGAGATTCAACAACTCTGACGCGGCGGTTGCTTGGGGCGACGTGACTTGAGCGACGGCGGCGGGTTCGGAATGAGCGAGCCAGTCGCCACAGGCAGCAACGGCGCGCGAGGCGCCCAATCCAGTGAACAGGGCAATTGCCGCGACGAGTCGGAAGGCTGCCAACGCCACGCGACAACGCAAGTCCAGGCCGCCCAGCAGCTTCGACCCGCGCAGGATGTCGGTGAAAAAAATGGCCATGCGGCAGACTCCATGGAAGCCGTCCTAACAGGATCAGCTTAGTGACATTGCGCACAATGTCAAGAATTTGGCGCCGTTGGTCTGGGATTTCTCCTAGTGACTAGCACAATGGACGCCACGGATTCCAGGCATTTAGGCAAAGCCGGAAGACGCTTATCGATGGGACTCAAACCCAGTGGTCGGTCGCAAGAAAAAGTCGCTGGGTACCCAGCGTGTGTTGTAGCGCAGTTGCCAGTCGGACTCGGGACGATCGTCGTCAAAGCCGGACGCCGCGCCCGGAAACGGCCACACGTTCATGTCCGGCTCCGAGTTAGGATCCGCCGCCTTAATCCAGCCACGAGTGAAGAGGGCGAGCGTCCGGGTCTCCCCAGAACGGGGGGCAGGCAGGGAGCCGGCGGGAAATGAGACGGTTGCGCAGTCGCCGGAGTTGAGGATAGCGAGCTGCTCATCGGACTCGGCGACGAGCCGTACAACATCCCCATAGCGCGTGCACCAGCCTGCGACCGTGTTGGTCCAGGGCGGCCGATCGCTGTGACGCGTCAGGTTCGGGACTTGCGGCGCGTCGGGGCTGTTCGGACGCAACTCGTAGAACCCGTGCCATGCGAGCTCGGCCTCGGCGGGACGAATCTCGGTGACGCGAAGTCTTTGGTTCGGCGTCGCGTGGTAGAGCGAAATCTCGTCCCAGCGCACTTCGAATGAAGTCGTGAGCCGCAGTTTGCGCGTGCCCGGCGGAAGTTTGCCGCGGAGATCGCAGACGATCGTCTTGGTGTTGCCTGCCGGCAGGCCGACGTTTTCATCGATCAGGTGCCCGCGTCCATCGGAGCCGACGGCTTCGAGCCGCGGCCAAATCACTTGCAGATCGTTGCGCTGCGACGAGGCGATGTTTGCCGACGAGTTGCCAAAGCGAATCCAGCCGGTGAGCACGAGCAGCAGGTCGTCGGCGTCGAGCACGTCGCCGAAGTCGAGTTCGGTCGTTAACGGCTCGGTGAATCCAACGACCGGCGGGGGCATTACGCGGCCCGGCGGTGCGTACACGTCGTCGAGGGCAGCCACGGCGGCCGTGCGATCGAGGCCGTCGGAACCGACGGCGGCGCCAATGGCGATTCTGTCGCGACCGAGCAGAAACCGGGGGCCAGCGACTTCGGCAGGCGCCACGCGGTCGCGCGAGAAGACGGTCGTGCCCGCGGGATGATCGACGGCGAGAAGTCGCAACTCATCAATATAGATTGCCTCGCGGAGTTCCGATGTGACGCGCAGCCTGGCCGCGTCGCCGCCCGCCGCGAAGTCTAGGGCGGGGCCAAGGACGACCGCTTCCGCCGGATTGCCTGGCATCATGACGCCCCGGGCGACGACCACGTTGAGCGGCGCCGTGCCGAGCAGGTCGTTTACAAACCGCCATTCGCCGTCTTGAAATGCGTACAAGAAGGGGCATGAATCAGTGCGAATGAACTCGACCACTGAGATTCGGAGCGGCGCCTTGCCGAGGCGGACGCCGATTTCATTCTTAGCGATGCCGTTGGGCCACAGCGTTTGGATCGAGTCGGCTTCGACGTGGCCTGCCATGCCGATTTCAATCGGGAGCTCTCGGTTGGTCCAACGCGTCACCACATGGTCCTCTGCCCGCGTCTGGACGCGGACGCCTATCGAGCTGGGATGACCGACAAATGAGTTGATCGCCAGCTTCAGTTGGCCATTGCCGGCCGCCGCGTCGTTCTTCAGGAGACGGAGCTTGCCGTCGTCGCCGAGAAACAGCAAGTCGACGTCGCCGTCGCCGTCGGCGTCGAGATCAAGAATCTGGCGGCAGCGCATTTCGTCGGCAAATTCAAACGCTTCGTAAGATTCGGCGAAGGCGCCGCCCACGTTGCGGACGAGAAAGCCTAGTCCTTCGACAATCACGACAATGTCGAGCCAACCGTCGTTGTCGGCGTCGATCGTCGTCGCGGCGTCGACCTCGCCGAAGCCATACGTGAGCACATGGCGCTGCGCGACGCCGGACGTGGCGACTGTCGTGGCGCCGGCGCTGACGAAGGCGACGTCGGGCAGGCCGTCGTTGGAGAAGTCGTCGACCAAAATGCGGGCGGCGCCGGGCCAGTTACGCGATTCGTCGTCGTCGCGGGCAAACTTGCCGGCCGAATGGTTGCGGTAGAGCGTCGAGCGTTGGGCCCCGGCGAGCACCAGGTCGACGCCCAGGTTTGTGCCGTCGAAGTCGGCCGCGGCGAGATCGAAGGTCCGAGCCGCGTCGGTGATGCCGTAGTCGGCGGTCGCGTCGACGAACGTGCCGTCGCTGTTATTGCGCCAGATCTGCAAACCGGTCGAGCCGGCGGTGCAGAGATCGACGTCGCCATCGTGCTCGACGTCGACCCACTGGGCGGCGTCGCCGGCGGCGGCGATGTGCGACGACGTCGACAAATCTTCGAAGCCGCCGTCTACCCGGGAGCGGATGAACCAGGTGCGCGCCGGCGTGACAATCGCGATTTCGGGTTGATCGCCCTGTTGGGTGCCAGCGGATTGGGGATCAACGAGTGCGTTGGCCACGCGCAAGACAGCCCGGGAACCGATTTTGCCAATTGGTTGATCGCCGGCGGCCGTTTGCCGAAGGGTGCCCGCTTCGTTGAATTGGGCGGTGATCGGCTTGCCGTCCTCGTCGACGGCCGCAATCCGGTAATGTCCTGTGTCATCGACGCCGGTGACGCCGAAGGCGGCAAGCGAAACTGAGCCGGCGCCCTCGATGGCGATCTCCGACGCCGCGAATTTGATAGGGGAACCAACGGCCTGCGGCGGCGCCGCAGACGCTTCGGGCGCTTCCGCTAGGGTATAGCGGCAGGCTTCGAGGGCGGCGGCGTTGACGGCGCCCCGCTGCTCGCGGATCCGAAGATAGTCGCGCATGTAGCGCGCGAAGGTGTCTTGATCGCCGGCCTTCCGGGCCAGCGCCGCGAGCTGGTATTGCGCCGCGCCGTGCAGCGGGTCGAGCTCGGTGGTCCGTTCGAACTGGGCCTTTGCATCGTCGGTGCGATTGAGGCCCATGAGGGCGAGCGCCCATTGGAATCGCAGCGTCGCGTCGTTGGAATCAAGCTCGACGGCCCGCTGAAAACTTTCTGCAGCGGCTTCGAAGTCCGTCTGCCGCAAGGCGGCAAGGCCGCGCAAGTAGGCCGTTCCTGCGTCCGGCGACGCTTGCTCAGCGAGCCGATCGAGCGCGGCAATCGCTTCGACGGGGCGGCCGCTCATTAGGTAGGCGCGCACGAGATTGCGCCGCGCGGCGAGCGAATCGGGCTTCAGCACGAGGGCCTGATTGAGCGACTCGACGGCGGGTTCAAACTCCCCGTTTTCAAGCTCGGCCTTGGCGCGGTTGGCCCAGGCCGCGAACGTCGCGGGGAGCTGACGGACGGTAATCACCTGGTTTACGGCCGGCGGCGAAACTTCTTGTTGCGAGCCGTCCGGCCACGTGACGGCCACGGATTCGATGCGCGCTGCGTCCCCAAGGCCGAAGGTGATCGCTGGCTCGGCGTAGGCAAGATAGCTCCGCGTCGGCATCAGAATGCGGCGTTGCTCAACGCCGCCCGCGCGGACCGCGACCTCGGCGCCGACCGCGTGGGGGTTTCCGGGCTGGCCCTCGAGTCGCACGCGCAGCCAATGATTGCCGTTTGATTGCTCATTACGGACTACGCGCGGCGCGCCCCCGACCTGTGTAAACACGAGGTCCAGATCGCCGTCGCCATCGAGATCGCCCGAGGCAAGCGCCCGGCCGACGATCGGCTTGGCGAGCTCGCCGACGTTCGCCGACGGCAGCTCGACGAAAAGCGGTTGATGGCCGGCGCCAGCGTTCCAGAAAAACTGCGGGGACTGGGCGTAGTCGAGCGGCGAGACCTCGTGCACCGTTTCCTCAAGGTGACCATTGGCCTGCACGAGGTCCACACGACCGTCGAGGTCGAGGTCGTCCATCAGCAGACCAAACGTGAGCACGTTCAGCGTAGGCTGACCGAGGCCGTTAGCAATCGCGTCGTCGGCAAAATAGGGGGGATCGCCCTCCTGCGCCAGGTACAGCTCTGTCATCTCGCCGGCGAAATTACTGACCGCGACGGCCAACCGCTGGTCGTTGAATATCCATGCCGCGTCAACGCCCATGCCGCTCGTGGTGGCGCCGGCGGCGTTAAAGGCAAACCCTCGCTGTTGGCCGATCTCTTCGAAGCGGCCATCGCCGCGGTTGCGAAACAGGAAGTGCCGCGTCGTGTCGTTCGCTACGAACACATCGAGCCAGCCGTCGCGGTCGAAATCGACGAACGTAAGGGCGAGCGACTTGGCGAGCGGCTGATTAGTAGCAGCATCGAAGACGTGGATCCCGGCGTCGCCGGACACGTCGGTGAACCGGCCGCCGTCGTTGCGAAAGAGGTAGTTGTGCGTGCCCGGGAAATTCGCCGGATGAGCGTAGGAGCGGCCGGCGCCCTTGATCCGCACCGTCGCCGCATCGTCGAGCTCGCGCGACCAGTGCAGGTAGTTGCAAACGAACAGGTCAAGGTCGCCGTCGCGGTCGTAATCGAAGAAGCCTGCGCTGGTGGTCCAGTCGTCGGCGTTTCCCGCGAGACCTACGTCGGCGGAGACATCGACGAAGCGGCCGACTTCGTTGCGAAAAAAGTGGTTCTGGCCGACGGCGGTGATCAGGAGGTCGTCGTCGCCGTCGGCGTCGACGTCGCCGACGGCGACGCCCTGGGCGTAGAAGTCGGCAGTCAGGCCGGCGTCGGTTGTGACGTCGGCGAAACGTGCGCCGTCATTCCGGTAGAGGGCGACGGTGCTGGGTTGCGGCTCCGTGGGGGGCTCGTCCCAGGGCCAGGCACGGCCGCTCAAGAAAAGCAAGTCGAGGTCGCCATCGCGGTCGTAGTCGAACAGCGCGCAGCCGGAACCGCCGGACTCGGGCAACATCTTGTCGCCCTCGGCGCCGCCGCGCTGGACGAATTCGATGCCCGCGTCGTTCGTGATGTCGACGAACGGGATCTGGGGAAGCGGTTGCTCGGCGCCCAATGGTTCTGACTCGGTCGGCGGCCGTTCCACGGCGTTGGCGTCGGGGGGCTCGCCTTCGCGTTCGGCTGGTGCCGCCGGTTGTTGGGCGACCTGCGGCGGGTCGGCAGCGGGCGGTTTGCCGCGGCCGAGGGCAATATACAGCGCCGCCGCGGCGGCAACCAATGCCAAGGCGACAGTTAGGCGGCCCAGCTTTCCGGGGGGAGACGACGGCTGCGATTCCGGCATGGTCTCGACCGATGGGGCCAAGGTGGTGAATCTTTCACGCTAGCCGGAAAGCATAACCAATTGACGGCCGGCATGCGCCAGCGTCTCACAGAATTGCATACGACGGGCGGTCAAGGACATCAACCTGGCACGCGGCGAGCTCGGGCGGCGACTGCGTCATTGCGCCTGACGATTCACGGACCGTCAGGATCTGCAGAAGCTTGCTTATTGCACGTCGGAGAAAGTCTCATCCCCGGCGGCGGAGCTGAGTGCGAACCACACATAGGGGTCGATCGAGTCATTGTAAAATTTTACCGAGCCATCGCACCTGCTGGCATTCGTGCCGCCGATATGTTGGCTTCGCGAAACTTGCACCTGGTAGAGCGTGGGGTCCGCCGGGGCCCCCGGAAGTATCCGAATAGCCCCGGGAGCGTGCGTGGGGATCGGGATGCGATTTTGCAGATAAATTTCGTCCGGCACCCACGCCCTGGCAATCGTATCGGGCGCACCGGAATTGGGGGTCACCCAACCGGTGAAGCTCTGCCCGCCGAGCGCGGTGGTCGTGTCGGACAGCGGGCCACCCCAAAAGTTTAGGTAGTCAAATTCGGGCACAACCTTGATTTCGGCCATCATCAAGGTGTTAGCAGTTCCATCGGTAATCCACGCCATCGGCGTGTTCCTCTTAAAATTAAATGGCGCGCCGGCAAACACACATTTCGCCGGGGTCGCAGGCGCTCCGGGGCAGGCGGTGCCGAGGTCGAGCTGGCCGTAAACCGTGTTGCCCGCATTCGCCACGTAATTCGTTCGAACCCGCGCCCAATTGGCACTCCCCCATTCATTCCTCTGAATGCCAATGTCCGACGGACAGGCGTGAATCGGAATAAATGCCGTGCGGGCAGGTCGGTTGATCGGGTTGCTCAACGGCAGCTTGGGGTTGCCTGTGTTGGTGACAACGTTTTGTTCGATGTATGGCATCAAAGCGACATACCAACCATGATCGTCCCACCATGAGCCTGGTGCGACTGCGTCACCTAGGTATTTGGGGTACCCGCCTGGACACGCGCCTGGATTGGCCAAGTCCGTCTGATTGCAGCTGTATTTGGTTAGGTGAGGAAGGCCTTTCTTGGCCGACTCGTAGTTAAGCATGGCGAGGCTGAGCTGCCGAATGTTGTTGGTGCATTGCGAGCGGCGGGCGGCTTCGCGCGCAGCCTGGATCGCCGGCAAGAGCAGCGCAACCAAGACGCCGATGATGGCAATTACCACCAATAGCTCGACCAGAGTAAATCCTCGAGAAACTTCATGTCGGGAATTCATCGACGTATCCTCCGGTACAGAATTGCCGCTTGAGCAACGTGCCGCCGTCGCCGCAGCAAGGTGACGAGAAGTGAATGCGATCCGAGGGTTGCGATCGCGGGGGGCATGAACATTTCTTTGTACTAAGCCGGTTTCAAGTCAAAGTTCTGATCGTCCTTGTCGCCATCGATTTGGACTTCGATTCCGGAACTATGCTCGTCGGAAATGATGTTCTCATATTCCTGAGCAGGTACGCCGCGGCCGTTGTCAATCGTTTTGCCGTTCGGCTGCTGAACCGAGATCAACACGCGCAACGTGCCCAACGGCGTTTCCGGCAAATCGTATTTGCCGCCTTTGATCGGCGAAGAAACGGTTTTGCCTTGTCCGCCCTTGGTTGTTTGAAATGTCACGGAGCCTATCGCATCCGCGGGGATGGGTTGGCCGTTGATTGTCACTTCGCCTTGAACGTGAGCCAGACCGGATCCGCTTCCGCCACAGCCCATGGTGAGCAGTAAGGCCAGCAGCGCTAACACGAATAGCGCATTCGACGTGGCGCGCGCCAGCGTGAAGCGACGATTGCGGAGGATGAAAACGGAAGATCGTACGGGGCTATTCACCATCAGTATCCATATGGCTCGAGCGGGACGACGCTGACCCGCCACCCACAGTCGCGACTTAGCGCCGACGAAATGGGCATTCGGCTCCGGCAGGCCATTGCATTGCTTTAGTGCACAATGTATCTTCTTCTATAAGCCGAGTCAACCACTTGCCGTCAGAAATCGGCAGGCAAAATCGTGTAGGTCCGGTCGGAGAGGTGGCGGCTGACGGTAGGAACGACCTGCAACCTCTACTTTGGATGACATTTCTATGGCTCGCCTCCCAAGAATCGGCCTGATGCTCGACGCGTCGCGGCCGTTATGTGAAGCCATGCTCCGCGGCATCGTCCAGTACGCAAATCTAAGCGGGCCGTGGCAGTTTTGCGCCGCGAAAAGCGCCGGCCCCCCCGCGTTGAGGCTATTGGAGAAGGTGTCGACTGGAATAATCGTGCAGGTTGACGACGCGGCGATGGCCGAGGCGGTCAGCCGCTTGCGGGTTCCGGCATTGGCGTTCTGCACGTGCACCAGCGAATTGACGCCAGCTGCCCGTCCATTGCCGCTTGGAGAAATTTGCGTCGACTTTTTCGCCGCCGCGGAATTGGCGGCGAAGTACTTGCTTGCGCGCGGATTGCCGAGCTTTGCATTCGTCGGTGCGAGCGGCCCCGATAGCCGCCAGTCGGCCGAGGCCGAACGCGGATTTCGCGAGAGCATCGAACAGGCAGGCGCCACCGTGCTGACTTACCGATCAGCATTCCCCAATCGAAAACGAGCAGGCGCGTCGGCATTGGCGCAGTGGTTGATGCGGCTGCCCAAACCCGTAGGTGTCATGGCTTGGAGCGACCAGCGCGGTCGCGAGGTACTCGATGCTTGCCGTCTGGCGGGGCTCGCCGTACCGGTGGACGCCGCCGTAATTTCGGTACAAGAGGACGATCTTTTGTGCGATTTAGCGGACCCGCCATTGTCGGGTGTTGCTATGGACGGCGAAGGATCCGGTCTGCGGGCAGCGGAGTTGCTTTACCGCCTGATTCAGGGGACTGCCGCGGCGGGAACGGTGACGGCGTCGCCAATCGGCATCATCGAACGTGGGTCAACGCCGTCAGCGGACGTCGACGATCGCCAAGTGGCAGCGGCCCTTGCCCTGATACGTCGCCACGCCACGCAGCCGATCGGCGTCGAGGATATCGTTGGCGGCCTGCCGATTTCCCGACGGGCGCTTGAGCTGAGGTTTCGAAAGGCCGTCGGACGCGGTCCGCATGCGGAGTTGCAGCGCGCACGGCTGATGCGGGCGCAGGAGCTTTTGCTGCAGACCGACTTGCCGATTCCCCAAGTAGCCGCAGCGGCCGGTTACAACAGTGGCTCCTATTTGGCGCAGGTGTTTCATCGCACGGTAGCAATGTCGCCGGGGCAGTATCGGCGTGCTTTTCGCGGCAAGAATTCCGCGGCGTGCGGATAAGTCGATCGAAACGCGACGGAGTTTGCGATTCAATTGGAAGGAATTTGGCGTTGAGTTGCCGAATTTCGACAGGTTGGTGCCGTCCGCAACTAGCCAAAAGGATTTTTCTTTTGTACACTAAATATCATACTGTGTGGCAATTGTGTCTGCGAAATTGCCATTCGATCCCGCCATAAGAGCACGGCGAGCTGGCGGATTTGCCCAGGAATAGGGCTTAAAACCCATGGTTTGGAACGACTTCACTTAACCGAGGCAACCCTCGGACACTCAATGTTCAGGATTGGAAAGAGGCATGGCAACAGATTGGTCAGGCATTTACCCGGCGACGGCCACCCAATTCGCTCAGGATGAATCACTGGATATTCCCGCGACGCTGCGGCACTATGATGTGCTGCTGGAAGCGGGCGTCCACGGCCTGATTGTGCTGGGGACCGTTGGCGAGAACTCGGTTTTGGATTTCACGGAGAAGCTCGACGTCGTGCGGGCTGTGGTGCAACACGTGCGCGGGCGCGTACCAGTGTTGACTGGGGTAGCGGAGAACACGACGACGCAGGCATGCCGGTTTGCAGGAGGGGCTCAGGAAGCCGGCGTCGACGGGCTCATGGTGTTGCCAGCCATGTGCTACAAGTCGGATCCCCGCGAGACGGTAACGCACTTCCGTCGCGTCGCGTCGGCGGTAGATCTCCCAATCATGTGCTACAACAACCCGGTGACCTACGGTGTCGATGTCACGCCGGAAATGTTTGACGAGATGGCTGACGAGCCGCGGTTCGTGGCGATCAAGGAGTCGTCAGACAATCCCCGTCGAGTCACGGACATCTTTAACCGCTGCGGCAACCGCTACAAGATTTTCTGCGGCGTCGACGACTTGGTGTTCGAGAGCGTGATGCTGGGCGCCAGCGGCTGGGTGTCGGGATTGGTCAACGCGTTCCCCGTAGAAAACCGCATCCTGTGGGACCTCTTAATGGCGGAAAAATACGAGGAGGCGCTACGCGTTTACCGCTGGTACACGCCCTTGCTGCACCTTGACACGCACGTCAAGTTGGTGCAGTACATCAAGCTGGCGATGGCTGAGTGTGGTTACGGGTCGGAGACGCATCGTGGCCCTAGGCTGCCGCTTGCAGGGCCGGAACGGGCGCAAATCCTCAGCATTATTCGCGAAGCCATTGCCACGAGTCCCGCGTCCCGTGAGCCGCGGTCGCTGAAGACTTCGTGACGCTCGACTAGGAAGGCGCTGCTATGTCGGTTGAAAAAGCGTCTTTCGAAAATGCGTCACTCCAGCCGTAATACCTCTGGTGGATATCGCGGCAACCCGCAGTAGCTTTGGGTATGTGCGTTGGCCAGAGTGGATGTCGCGAATGTGCGATGCCTTAGGCCCCGGCTCGGCACAAGGAATGGTTTGGGATGCAACGGTTTGAAAAAATCGCTCGGTCACGACAGCGGCAGGGCGAGGGGCGTCGCATACGAGTAATCGACTCGCACACGGGCGGCGAGCCAACGCGGATTGTCGTCGAAGGTGCGCCCGACTTGAGCGTGGCTGACATGCGGCTCCGCCGCGACTTGCTCCGCGAGGAATTCGACTGGCTGCGCACGGCGTTGGTCACGGAACCGCGCGGGGCGGAGTGGATGGTTGGCGCCGTGCTGCAAGAACCTGTCGACCCTGCTTGTGCCGCTGGTGTGATCTTTTTCAACAACGTGGGCTACCTCGGCATGTGCGGGCACGGGCTGATTGGCACCGTGGCGACCTTGAGCTACTTAGATCGCATCGAACCCGGAGTGATCAAGATCGAAACTCCGGTCGGCGTGGTGGCGGCGCGGCTTTATGACGACGGCGCGGTATCGTTCGAAAATGTCGCGAGCTACCGGAGTATGAAGAACATCGCGGTCGATGTGGGCGGCTATGGCCCGATGAGCGGCGACGTCGCGTGGGGCGGAAACTGGTTTTTTCTGGCACATGTCGATGAGTCGTGGATGCGGTCGTCGCTTGAGCGCTTGACTGCCTTGGCATGCCGCGTCCGCCAATCGCTGGCCGATGGCGGCGTCACGGCCGACAACGGCGCCGAAATAGACCACATCGAGCTGTTCGGCCGGCCGAGCGACCTAGCCAAGGCGGACAGCCGCAGCTTTGTTTTGTGTCCGGGCGGCCACTACGATCGCTCGCCCTGCGGGACGGGGACAAGCGCGAAACTGGCCTGCCTTGCCAGCGATGGACTGCTCGCTCCAGGCGCCGAATGGCGGCAGGAGTCGATGATCGGCAGCGTGTTTCGCGGGCAATATCGTCCGACTGAGCGCGACGGCGTGATCATTCCGACGATATCCGGGCGGGCGTACGTCACGGCCGATGTGATGATGGTGATTGACCCCAATGATCCATTCGGAAGGGGCATCCCGAATGAGTCCGGCGCGCGGGCTTCGTAAAGGCGCTCGCGAATGACCGATGATGGCCCGGACGTGATCGTGATCGGCGGCGGAGTTGTGGGCGCCGCCTGCGCCTATTATCTAGCCGAAGCGGGACGCAAGGTTCGCGTTGTCGACGCGGCAGGATTCGGCGCCGGATGCTCTCATGGCAACTGTGGCTTGGTTTGCCCGAGCCATGTATTGCCGCTGGCGGCGCCGGGAGCAATCAAAAAGATGCTTAGGGCCATGCTGCGTGGCAACGCACCACTGGCGATCAGGCCAGGATTCAATTTCGCGC
>JANOIK010000343.1:0-1548 GCA_031407585.1 Planctomycetota bacterium
GGCGCCCAACCTTTGGCTTTAACCGGCTTACTCAGGTTGTCCCTGCCTGCACGGCTTTGCCGATGATGGGGAGGAAATCCCCCGCGCCTTGCGGTCGCCATCTCTCGACCGCTCGGCTACGCCCCGCCTGCAAACACGCCACGATGAAACGGCTTCCTTTGATCCTGTTGTCGCTGCTCACGCTTCTGAGTAGCGTCAATGCCGCGCCGAATGCTCCGCGGCCCGCTGCGCGCCCAACTGCTGCGCGACCCGCGGAGCCCATCGTGCATCTGGGCCCCGTCGATGAACCGGCGTTCGGACCGCCGCCGCGGCCCGAGCAGGTGAGCTTTCAGGATGTGCTCTCGGGCGCGGCGGACGAATCGACCATCGCTTACAGCGGTGGGAGAAGCGGCGCGAGTGGCGGAGCGTACTGCTGGCAGCTCATGCCGCAGGGACTCATTTACCGGTCCTATCTCGCGGGCGCCAAGGAATCGCGGTTCCGGTCGGTGTGGAACAACGAGGCGGACAACGGCAACATCTGGGACATCACGCTCGGCGGCAACGTCGGGATCTTGCGATACGGCACGACGGGCAATGCGCGGCCCGAGGGATTTCAGCTCGGCCTCGAAGGCGCCGGGCTCGTGCGGCTGGACATCGACGAGGAGCGCGACGTCGACGCGGCCGATTACCGGTTCGGCGTGCCGATCACGTGGGGGGATTCCACGTATCAAGTGAAGGTCGCGTACTACCACCTCAGCTCGCACGTGGGCGATGAGTTCCTGCTGAAAAACATCGGCTTCACCCGGCTGAACTACAGCCGCGACGTGCTGGTGTGGGGTCACTCGCTGTATCCCAGCGACAACTGGCGAGTTTACGGTGAGATTGGCTACGCACTCGATTGCGACGTCAGCGATCCATGGGAGCTCCAGACCGGCGTCGAGTGGTCGCCGCTCTACGGCACGGGCGGACACGGCGCCCCGTTCGCCGCGGTGAACGGGCATTTGCGCGAAGAGGTCGACTTCGGCGGCAACTTCGTGGCGCAGGCCGGCTGGTGCTGGCGTCGATCCGCCGCCACGGGTCTCTACCGCATCGGCGTCGAGTACTACAACGGCAAGGACGACCAGTTCTCGTTCTTCGACGAGAGCGTGAGCAAAGTCGGCCTGGGCATGTGGTACGACTATTAGCGCCCGTACTTCCGACAATCAGCCGGCACGCGCTAGCGTCGGGTTCGTTGACCAATTGGTGCGCAAGGAAACCGGGGGCTAGCGCCCCGCGGCTGATTGTCAGCTGGCAAGCGCGCGTGTCCGGTTCTAGGGCGTGACGCTCTCGTACAAGTGCGGCGCCGGCGGTGCGTTGAGCGCGTCGTACTCGACGACCTCGCCGCCCGCGCGGGAGGCGAGCGCCTTGATCGTGTCGGCGCCTAGCGCCAAGCTCAGCCGTCGCACCGATCCGTCGCAGAACGCAGCGACAAACATTCCGGACGGCTGCGCGATGCCCGCAAACGGCTGCTCGGCGTCGAAGTCGATGTCCGCGGGCTTCATCCACTCGACCGCCGCTTCAGGGCTCGCC
>JANOIK010000393.1:0-3199 GCA_031407585.1 Planctomycetota bacterium
TCGTCCGCCACCCTGGCCGCGGGCGAGCAAGACGGCATCGTCGGCGACTTCGGATTTCACTTTCTCGACGGCCCGGTGCAAACCGATATGCCGCCGCGACTGTTCGACTTTGTCATCGGCTACCAGCGCCGGCGGTGGATCAGCCCGGTCGTGGGCTACGACGTTGTCGCCCGGGTCGGCGCGTACTCCGATTTCGAGACCAGTGCGCGCAAGGGCGTGCGATTCCCCGGACACGCTGTCGCTCAGATTCGCATGACGCCCGATAGCGATGTGCTGCTCGGCGTCGATGTGCTCGATCGCGACGACATCAGTCTGTTGCCCGTCGTCGGCCTCCGCTGGATGCCGAACCCCGAATGGCAACTCGACCTGGTGTTTCCGCGGCCGAAAGTCGCGGTTCGCGTCCCCGGCGAAAACGCGTGGGCGTATCTACGCGGTGAGCTGGGCGGCGGCACGTGGGCGATCGAGCGCGTCGACCGCACCGCCGATAATGCCACCTACCGCGATCTGCGGCTGGCTTTCGGGATCGAATGCTTCCATAAAGACAATTGGGGCGGCGTGGAGCTTGCCTATGTCTTTGGTCGCGATCTCAGTTATCGCTCCGGCGTTGGCGATTTTGCCCCGGAAGACGCCGTCATGTTCGCGCTTGTCGGCAGGAAGTAGCGAGCAGGCGCCTTGCGAGATCGGCGTGGTCCGCCGGATAATTCGCCGAAGCGATCACACCGCTCTCGATCCAAGCCCGCACTCTCTCGGCAAAACCACCGTGACCTACTTCATCGGCGTCGACGTCGGCGGAACCACCAGCACGCTCGCGGTCGGCAACGACCAGCGCGAAGTGGTTTACGTCTCGGAGCAGTTTCCCACCACGCCCGAGAAGGGCCCGCAGAGTTCGATCGCCGCGATCGTCGCCGCCGCGCGCGACGCGATGGATCGGCTCGACGCGTCGGTGACCGACGTCGGCATGGTCGGGCTCGCCACGCCCGGACCGGCCACTATGGACGGCATTTTGCTGTCCACGCCGAACCTCGACCGCAATCTCTGGGACAACTTTCCCATTCGCGGCGCGCTGGAAATCGCCTTGCGTCAATTGCACGCTCGCATCGAGTTCCGCTACATCGGCGATGGCCAGGCGGCGGCGTTCGGCGAGTACGCGATCCGCAGTCGCCAGCTCACCTGGCGCCGCATGCCGCCGCTCGCGCTGCCCAGCGAAGAATTGCAGTCGCTGTTCATGGTCATTGTCGGCACGGGCCTCGGCGGCGGCGCTGTACTCGGCGGCCGCGCGATTCAGGGCAGCCAGGGTCGCGCCGGACACGTCGGCCACATCCTGCTGCCGGACTACGCTTTCCGTTACGAGCACGATCGCAAGCTGATCAAAGGCAACGCGTACGCCACCGCCGAGTCGGCCGTGTCGCTCAGCGGGCTGGCGCATCAGATCGAATACCGGCTCACATTGCCGCAGTGGGCCGACCACCCGCTCAACAGCGCTGCCGGCACGGCGCGTGACAAGGCGAAGCGATTGCGCGAGCTGGTGGCCGCGGGAGATGCTCTCGCGCAAGAACTGTTCGACGACCAGGCCCGCGCGCTCGGAATCGCGCTGCTCAGCGCCAACTACCTCGGCGATTACGATCGCATCGTCATCGGCGGCGGCGTGTGCGATCTCGTGCCCGCCGTGCGCGAGCGCTATCGCGAGCTCGCCGAAGCCGAGTACCTGCGGCACGCGCTGGACGGCTTCCGCAATCTCGACCGCTTCGAGTTCTCGGTCTGCGGGGATGACGCACCCGTGATCGGTGCGCTTGCTACGGCCATGCACGCCGCGTAAGCACGCGGCCTGCTTCGCGCAAAAGCGCAAGTTCCGTTGCGCATTCTTGCAGATCGACGGTGCGGCGAAGCGACCCCCATCAAAACGTAACATTTCGCCCTGTCAATCCACTTTGCCGCTTGCCGCATTGCGAATTCTTTTCCTCAAGATTTCGCGCGAAACTTTCTTGTAAGGCAACGACTAGAGTAAGACATTAAGAGGTGTGCGGGGCGACCATCACTCTTATCATGCACCTTGGTCTCCGAATTGCCTGCCCCGAGCACAGGTGAGTGGCGCCCGTGAACGCTCGTTCGCGGACGCACTCACTCGATTCGCCCACACGGAAGCTCGTTTTCTCAAAGCGGCGTGGGACGTCGGAATCTATCGCAGGTGGGATCGTTGCGCCGTCGCGTGACCGCGCCAACGTCGGGCTAGGCCGACCTCTGGGTGGACCGCGACCGTGAACAGTCTCGAACTGCGCGCACCACGGTCGCGCTAGCTGTCCAACTCATCCCCGGAGGTCCCGCACCCGAGCACCGCATCGCGAAGATTGCCCGCGCCTGGCGCCGCCGCCGACTTCGGTCAATGCCATCGACTTCCACGGACCAGAGGCCACGGCCAAGGATCGCTCCGCGTGCTCCTTGCGTCTCTTTGGATGCGCCCGGTCGGCCGTAGGCGGCTCGACCCCACGCGCCACGAACCTCATCAACAAGGAAAGTGATTTCTCGCCATGCCAACTTCCATTCGCAGAGCGATCGTCGCGACCGTTCTCGCCATCGTCGGGGCCTCGCAGGCTCACGCGGTGATCATGGTCAACAACGGGACGTATCCCTGGGGCTCGCACACGCACAACGGCAACGTTTACATGAAGACCGACCACGCCTGGTTCGCCAGCGGCTGGTGGTACTGCCGCGCCGACCAACCAGGCGAGGGCGGGATGAAATACCGCTCCGGCGTCCAATATCTTAGCTCCACGCTGCGCTGCACACTGACGGACGCCATGGGCGCCCAGGCCCGCATCGAGGCCCCGACCGCCCGCGGTACATGGCCCGCGTTTTGGATCACGACCCTCGGCGGCTGGACCGGCGAAGTCGACATCGCCGAGTGGAAGGGCAGCGGCACGGTTTGGCAGAACACCTATGACGGCGGCTGGGAGAATAAGCTCACCGCCAGCAACAACGGCACCTACAAGACTCACATCCAAGCCAAGAACAACGGCACCAACGACGCTTGGGTGTACCTCTACATCAACGGCAACTGGACCGCCACGCACACCGGCACGAACTTCGTGAACAAGGATTGGTGGCTCATCTTCAACCTGCAAATGGAGGGATCCTCCGGCTCGCCCGGCCCGGCCAACGCCCAGGTGCGCATGACAAGTTTGTCGTGGTGGTGATTTCATCC
>JANOIK010000404.1:0-1641 GCA_031407585.1 Planctomycetota bacterium
TGTTTTGTCGTTCCCTTCGAATCGGTGGAGTACCCCATGGCCAAGCCAGGTCGCAAAGTTAAGAAAGCTAACCACGGCAAGCGTCCCGCTTGCAGCCGCCCGCGGAAGAATCGTCGCCAGAAGATCAAGACCTAACGGCGCCTGAGAGGCAACGCCTCGATGCACTCAGGCCCAACGGGCCGACAGTCAATAGCCAGGGGCGTCAGCCCCTGGAGGACGCCGAAGCGCGGATGGAAGCCCCAACGGGGCGCCAGTAAGATTGCGAAAGCACTGCCGCCCCGTAAGGGCTTGTTGTGGCGGGCGGTCGCGTACCAGGGGCTTACGCCCCTGGCTATGAACTTTCGCCGCGTTGCGGCTAGCGAAGCGGACGCTGCCAATAAGTAGATGCTGCTGTCCTGGGGCTAAGTGTAGCTGCCATGCCGCTCAAAGAATTTCTCATCGAACCCGCTGAGCTCGACTTCGACCATCCC
The DNA here is from genome assembly GCA_031407585.1 of Planctomycetota bacterium. Lineage (GTDB taxonomy): Bacteria > Planctomycetota > Planctomycetia > Pirellulales > Lacipirellulaceae > Lacipirellula. The sequence goes on from JANOIK010000404.1 coordinate 471, forward strand.
GTGGCCGATATCGAAGCGATTCGCCAGTGGCTGCCGCAGCGGCATGCGATGGAGCAGCTCACAGGGATCGTGCTCGACGACGTCAAGAACCACATCTGCGTCGGCTACCGCAATATCACCGAAGACGAGTTCTGGGTCAGCGGCCACATGCCGGGCATGCCCATCATGCCGGGCGTCATCATGTGCGAGTGCGCCGCCCAGGTGCTCACCTACCACATTCAGAAGAACGACCTGAGCGGCGCCGAGGTCGTGGGCTTCGGCGGGCTCGACGGCGTGAAGTTTCGCGGCGTTGTGAAGCCGGGCGATCGGCTGGTCATGGCCATCCAGGTGACGAAGCACCGCCGCGGCCGTATGGTGGCCGCCAAGTTCCAGGGCTTCGTGGGCGAGTCGCTGGTATGCGAAGGCGAGCTGGCCGGCGTCGCATTGCCCGCGTCTGTGGTCCAGTCGTAACGCCATGGGTCGCCGCGCGCTGCCGAAGTTCGATCCGACGCTGGACCTGTCGCGTCATTTTCTCGACGTCGAGCAGTTGTGCGCGACGCCTTGGGATCCCGCCGCGCTGTTTGGACGCGTCGCGCCGCTGGAGGTCGAGGTTGGCAGCGGCAAGGGACTGTTTCTGCAGAACGCCTCGTTGACCACGCCGGATCGAGATTTCCTGGGCGTCGAGCTCGCGTTCCGCTATGCCCGTCACACGGCGACGCGGCTGGTCAAGCGAGACATTCCCAACGCGCGGTCCGTGCAGGGCGACGCGCTCAAGCTGTTCCGCGAGTGGATCCCCGCCGCGTCGCTCGCCGCGATTCACGTGTACTTCCCCGACCCCTGGTGGAAGGCCCGCCATCACAAGCGGCGCGTGATGAACGAAGCGTTCCTCGCCGACGTGGTTCGCACGCTGTCGCCCGGTGGGCGGCTACACTTCTGGACCGACGTGAAAGAGTACTTCGACGGCACGCTGGAGTTGATCGCGCCAATTCGGCAGCTCGCGGGGCCGATGGCTGTTGCCGAACGGCCCGCGGAACACGACCTCGACTTCCGCACGCACTTCGAACGCCGCACAAGACTGCACGAAGAGCCGGTGTATAGGGCCGAGTGGGTGCGGGAAAGTTAAGAGAATACTCTCCGGCCCCCTCCCCTCGGCGGGGAGGGCTGCAATCCTGTTCGGCACGCCATTTGCGCC
>JANOIK010000405.1:0-3118 GCA_031407585.1 Planctomycetota bacterium
TCGCAACGGCCGCCGCAACCACGACGAGCTCCGCTTCTGGAAAGACTATGTCGGTCCGTCAGAATCTGCGACCTATTTCGTGGACGACGCTGGTCAACGTGGAGGACTCGTCCCTGTCACCCGTGGACGGGAGACGGGAGACGGGAGACGGCCGGAAGGTGAACCGCCCCCGTCTCCGGCTTCCTTTATCATCCTCGGCGACCTCAACGGCGACCCGCACGATGGCCAAAGCAACTCTGGCATTATCGAGCTGCTCGCCGCGCCGCAAGTTCTGGAATATGACTTTCCGACAAGCCTGGGCGCTGTTGAAGCCGCGCGGCTGCAAGGAGGCGTCAACGCCCAGCACAGGGGCGACGCTGCCTACGACACCGAAGACGCCGCGGACGACCCGGCGCCAGGCAACCTGCACCTGGATTACCTGCTCCCTTCGATCGATCTCGCAGTGACGGACTCGGGCGTCTTCTGGCCGGAAAGCTCCGATCCGCTGGCTCCGCTCGTGGCGGGCGCGGCCGAGCCGGCCAGCTCCGACCACCGCCTCGTCTGGCTCGACGTCACGTACTGATCAATCCCGACCGACCACCACGACACAAAGACTCCAGCGAGAAGAAGGCGAAGACTTGGCCGCGAATCACGCGAATCCTCGCGAATACAAATTCTCGATTTCCAATTTCCTGATTCGCGCCCATTCGCGCGATTCGCGGCAAGAACCCTCCCCCGTTCCCAACGCCTTTGCGCCTTCGTGCGTTGGCGGGTATCCGTCAAACCCTACCGCCCATCGCGGTCAGTCCCCCGCATTTTCCCCGAAAAACATTTTGCAATCGCATCCGGTTCCCCTACGATGAGCGTACGAATGATCGAAATGACCGGGTCGAACAACGCGGCGCCGCGGCGCAGGACGACAGGCGTGCTGCGCCAATGCCCACGGCCCTTTGAAGGATCAAGATTCATGCGAAAAGTGCGAAGCAGGTATTTGCGCGGATTCACGCTGGTCGAGCTGCTGGTCGTCATCGCGATCATCGGCGTGCTGGTCGCCCTGCTATTGCCTGCGATCCAAGCCGCTCGCGAAGCGGCCCGGCGCACCCAGTGCGTCAACAACATGAAGCAGATGGGCCTCGCCGCGGCGAATCACGAGAGCGCCAAGGGATACTTCCCTCCGGGACGCCTGTTCCCTGACTGGAGTGAAAACGGCGTGCCCAAAGCTAGCAACTACACTCAATACGGATCCGTCCAGCAGAACGCCACGACCAGGACGGGCTTCTATGCCGTTCACATTTGGCTCCTTCCGTATATGGAGCAAACGGCCGTTTATAACTTGATCAACTTCAAGGTCGGTCAGGTCTTGCAGTTGACAGTTGGCGGAGGCGTCACTCCATACAACGTCAACTACCAAGCCTACGCCAACGCGCAAGGCATTTTCATCTGTCCGAGTGACCCGTTCAGCGAGCGAATCATCTCGGAGAATAATTACCGTTGCAACTTTGGCGGTTCAACGCCCTTTGGGGGCGCACAGAATTGGAACGATCACACAAAGATCGACGTCCTATTGGCGGACTCCGTGCCGGTGAGCGGAAATGGCGCCTTCACGATTGGAAAGAAAGGGCTCAAACCCAGCGATTATACCGACGGCTTATCGAACACGGTCTTCTTTGCGGAACGCACCAAGGGCACTGGCTTTGACACCGCGTCAGCCACGCCCAATAAGTCGGATATGATCACTTCGCCGTCGCGCGACACGGCAGGTCCGCCACCCACAACCACCTCGGTCGACTACACCGCAACGCACTACAACGCCTGCGGGGCGTACACGCCGGCCGTTGACAGCTTTAATTTCAATTCGGCCGGCCGTTGGCTTCCGGGAACAGACTGGTCGAACGGTTGGCCGTTTGCCGGATACTCCAACACGCAATACAACCACGTCGCCCCGCCGAACTGGTCGGGCATGGATTGCGGCATGGCCAGCGCCATCTCCGATACGCCCGGTGAGCACGCGATCGTCTCCGCCCGCAGCGAGCATCCTGGCAGCGTCGTCATCGCCTATGGAGATTGTCACACCTCGGTGATGTCAGATTCGGTCGACCTCGTTGTTTGGCGTGCAATCGGCACGCGTAACGGCGAAGAAACCGTCACCACGACGCCTTGAGGACTGTAGCCGCATATGCTCAAAAACTGTCTCGCAAGAGTCGTCCTTGGCCTAACGCTCGCGCACTGCGCGGGATGCGGCGACTCGGGCGGCGACGTCGGTACGCGACAATCGGCAAGCATCGCCTACGGCGCAGGCGTCGATGCCTTCGCAAAAAAAGATTACCCTGCTGCGTGCGAACTCTTGACCCAGGCCCTCGATCAAGGCGGCCTGAACTCCGACCTCTACGCCGACGCCATGGTGAAGCGGGCCGTCTGTTACGGCGCCGCCGGTAAGTTCGACGAAGCGCTCGCCGATCTCACCAAACTCGAGGCAGGCGCTCCGAATCTCGACCAGGTCTTCGCCGCACGCGCCTTCGTGCTCAAAAAGCAGGGCAAAGTCGCCGAAGCGAACGCGGCGATGGCCAAGGCGCGTCAATACAATCGCATGGTCAAAGAATTTCTGTGACCGGCTCTCGCGTCCAGGTCAGCTTGCTTTCAGCGGTGCACATTTCGACGGGGGAGTGGTGACGTTGATCGCCGGCTGCTCGCCAAATCCAGTCGCAGCCGGAACGTCACCATGCCCTGCTTCATTACGCAACTCGCCCAAGCCGTCGCCGCCCGCGGAAACCCTGTTTGCGTGGGGCTCGATCCTCGGACCAGCAGCTTGCCCACGTCGCTGATTCGAGGGGGTGACTCTCTGAAAGAGCAGGCCGGCGTCTACCGCACGTTCTGCCGGGGCATCATCGATGTGGTCGCCCCGCTGGTGCCGGTCGTGAAACCGCAGTCGGCCTTCTTCGAGGAGCTCGGCCCCCCCGGCGTCGCGGCGCTGGTCGACGTCATCCGCTACGCCCAGGATCGCGGCCTGCTGGTCATCCTCGACGGCAAGCGGAACGATATCGGCTCGACGGCCGAGGCGTACGCGCGCGGCATGCTCGGCCGTGACAGCCCGTGGGGCGCCGACGCGCTCACGGTGAGCCCTTACTTGGGCGAGGACAGC
>JANOIK010000414.1:0-6963 GCA_031407585.1 Planctomycetota bacterium
AGGCTGGCGACCGTTTGGGCAACCGGCCGGTAGGAGCCCCGCAAAGCCGGCGAAGCGACGCCCCGACGGACTTGCGACTCGCCGTCCGCATGCGAGACAAACGCTCGCCCGCTGAACGCCGCGCGAACGCTGGCCACGGCGGCCGGAGCGCTAACCTCGTTCGACTCCGTCAGTGCCGCATCGACGACGCTGGGCGCGATGGCCTGGCCGCCGGACGGCGAACTGGCTGCGACTGCCGCGGTCGACGCCGCAGCCGAGGCGACAATCGAAGAATTCTCCGACTGCTGCCCGAATAGTTGCCGCCAGATCGCGAAGTCGGCGCCGTTGATCGCGCCGTCGCGATTGGCGTCGCCGGCGCCCACCGTAGGATGCGCGAGGCCCAGGCCGCGCTGCAACGACAACAGATCGTCGCCGTCGACGGCGCCGTCGTTGTTGAAGTCGGCCGTGTTGGGCAGCGTCACGGCGGCCGCGGTGCTGGCCCCGTCGCCAAAGTCTCCGCGGATAATCGCCAGGTCCTGCGCGTTCACAGCCTGGTCGCCGTTGGCGTCGCCCTGAGCCCTGGTGGCGCCGGAGGTGCGGCCCAGATTCCGCTGCCAGGCGAGGATGTCGTCGCCATCGACGTATCCATCTGAGTTCGCGTCCGCCTGCATGCCGACGATCGGCGGTAGGGCAGGCAGCGCCACGTCGAGCCGATAGTCTTCGACTTCGCCGTAGCTGGCGGCGCCGGTGAGGCCGAGGCCTGGCGCGCCGAAGCGGAAGCGAGCGTAAACCTTCGCCGCGTTGGCGCTGGCCGGCACGGTGATCGCCACTGTCTTTGAGCCTGCCTTCAGGGCAACATCGGTCAGCACACGCTCGCCGACGTCGTTGAAGTCGTTGTCGTCGTTCCAGTCGATCCAGCCATTGAGGTAACCGCTTTGGCTAGCCTGAACGATCAATTCGACCGTGGCTCCCGGCGACAGGGCTCCGAACGTGATGCCGTCCTCGTCCATGGCGGGGGCCGCCAGGTCGTCGCCATCGGCGTTGAGCGATGGCTGGCCATCGAGTTCCGCATCGACGTCGTTCGTATTCGGCGCTCCCAAATAGTAACCGCCGACGCTATGCCGGGCGCCGTCTTGCGATGACAACGTCATGCCGTAATCCAGAGGCAAGTCGCCGAAATCGAGAATCGCCGTGTTCCGCACGCCGAACTGAATGTTCGTAATCGTGCTCGAGCCGGCGAGCGTCACCGTGCGACCGAGGCCCGGATTCGGCGCGGTCTGCACCACGGGTGACGTGGCAACGATGCGTACGACCTTCTGCCCCGGCGTCACGTTCGAGAACACGTACGCGCCGTTGTTGTTGGTCGTCGTCTTCGTTTCCGTCAGATCGAGCGAGCCGTTGTTGTTGGCGTCGAGGTAAACGGTCATGTTGCCGGCGCCCATTTCGCCGGCTTGCCGTGAACCCGCGCCGGCGCCGAGCTTGTCGTTGTAGACAACGCCGAGCAGGAAGCCCGGCAGCGAGCCGGAGCCGTTGGTTGTCGGCGGCTTGAGCGCGAAATTCGGCAGGTCGAACTCATCGCCCAGGTCAGCGAATCGCGTGAAGATCGACGCGTTCGGATCGGCGGTCGACACCGGCTTGGTGGCGGTCCAACCCACCGGCGCGGACACGCCCACGTTGACCACCGACGACTGCGTGATCGGCACGATGAGTGAGTAATTGCCGTTGGCGTCGGTCAGAACCGAAGGTTCGGCCGAGTCCTTCACGCCGTTGCGATTCACATCGCCGAACACCGTGATGTTGGGCAGATACACGTCGTCGCCGTTGTACGCGCCGTCGCCGTTGACGTCGGCGTACACGGCGCCATCGAACTTCGCCTGGGGCAGGGCGGCAATGCCCGGATCCAGTAGGAAGTTGATATTCTTGGCGCCGGCCGCGGTTGCGTTGCCGTTGCCATCGACCCAGTTCAGCGGCGTGCCGTTGGCGTTCACCAACACTTCGGAAGTGTTCACGGCGTCGTGATCCCACGCGCGGAACCAGTCCGCCGTGATCTGCCACTCCTTCTTGAAGTGCCGCAGGAACTGCCCGTCCGTCGTCGCATCGTCCTTCGCCTCGCGATCCAGCGGGTCGTCGATCGAAATCGTGTAATCGTCCGGCACGAGGTCGAAGAAATAGTTGCCGTCGTGCCCGGTCACGAATTGATCGACCAACGACCCGTCGCTCGTGCGGGTGACGGTCACGGTCACGTTGCCGGCAAACTGCTCCTGCTCGAGATCGACGACGTTGTTGATTTCACTGTAGCGAGTGAAAAGGCCGTCCCCGTCGATATCGACGTTGGCGGCGATCGTTCGACCGTAATTGAAAGCGTCGTCCCCGTCCTCGTCGATGCCGACGAAGCCCTGCACGCGCTGCGAGCCCGCCACGATGGGGCTGCCGTGCCAGACGATTTCGAGGCCGTCGAGGTTGAGGTCCGTCCCGCCATAGTTCTCGAAGTGAATCTGCCAGCCCTGCTTGATGGCCGTGTTCAGCGTTTCCGTGACAAACAGCGGCAGAATGCCGCGGTTTGTTGCGAAGCCCGTCGTGTTGACGATGGGCTCCTGCGTCAGCGGATTGATGGCTAGCGCGTCGCTCGACCGCTCGCCCCACGAGCGTTTGCTCGAAAACGACCAGACCAGCGGGCCGCCGTTATCGACCGACGGGGCGTCGAAAATCAGATCGTAAGGCGAGCCATTCTGCAACGAGAAAGTCCCTGGCTCGATGTAACTGTTGTTGAGTTCCGAGTGGGTCCCATCCGGGGAGACGAGCAGAATCCGCAAATCGCTCAGAGCCGCCGCGGTGCCGCCGGAGATGTTGACGATCACCTCCATGCTCTCGATCGTCATCGCGTTGGTGTCGGGCACCGTGAAATAGATCGGCGTCCCGCGTGTATTTTCCGGTTCGTTGCCACCGAACTCCGGGTCGTCCTCGTAGTACTCGTTCCAGAAATCGATGAACCCCTTTTCCCCGCCCAGGCCGCCCGGCACAAGGATTCGCCCGGTATCCATGTTGCCGATTTCCCGCGCGGGCAGGTTCGTTCCGTCCGGTCCCCGAGCGGGAATTCGGCTGGCAAAGGTCGTGAACGTCAACTCGTCGGCCAACGATTGGCCCTTCTCCGTCCACTGCTCCGCGAGCTGAACCGCCATCTCGGCGTCCACGGCGCCGTGCGCATATCCGGTGAGCTCACCGTAAGCGCCGCGACCCTGACTCACGGTGTACCCGGCCGAGTTGGTGAGCCCAATCGGCGTCGGCTGGTAATGCATGCCGCCCAACAGAATCCCGCTCGTCGACGTAATGTTCGGATCGAGCGTCGGGAAGAACTGACGAAGAAACGGATCGATGGGGATGTTGGCGACCCACTCGTCGGGGTCGTGGAACACGGGTTTCTGGTTGTGGATCCACAAATTCTGCGAGAACTCAACGGGGCCGCCCGTGTCCTGGCCAATCTGCGGCACGTCGAACTGTCCTACCTGTCTGGCCGAGCGAACAAGAATCTCCTGCACATCCCGCCACGTCAGATTGGGATTTGCCTCAAGCATCAGGGCGATGACGCCCGTGACCATCGGCGCCGCGGCGCTCGTGCCATTGAAGCGCGACGTGTAGTCCGCAGAATTCGGGATGACGCCGTCGTCCAAGAAGTCGCGATCGAGCTCCTGGCCCGACGGAATCGCCGGGGTGTTGAATCCACCGAGACCGCTGTCGGTCGTGCCCGTCAAGTCGGTCGTGTAGATGCCGCTGCCCACGCCGCCGTCGAATCCGACGAAAACGGAATTCGAACCCGTCGGCGCCGCGACCAAAATGCTCGCTCCGATTTCGGGGTAGGACGTTACGGTGCCGTCGAGGTTGTTGTAAGTCCCATCGTGGTCGAAGGCGGTGACGCCGATCGTGTAACGCGAACTGGCAAAGCCGTTGTAGCTGCTGGAGTCGTACGCACCGCCGCTATTGCCGGAGGAGAAGACGTGAATCTGGCCCAGGCCGCCGCGGCCGAAAATCACGGAGTCGCGCAAGGCCAGCAGTTCGGCCGCCGTCGGGCCGCCCAGCCCGCGGATCACGCCGGGTCCCCAGCTGTTATTCGTGATGTCAATGTCTTGAATCCGATAGCGGAACGCTTCGACCGCCGGCTGGCCAAGGCCTAGGCCGCCGAATTGGTCAATCAGTCGAATCGGCACCATCGAAACCCCAGGAGCCACGCCCGCGCTGCCGATGCCATTATTGGCCACGGCGCCGATGATGCCCGCCACCGCCGTGCCGTGCGCGACAACCGGATCGAACAGGTCGGGCCGAGGATTGGCGTCATTGTCCAGGCCCAGCGGATCCAAGCCAGGGATCGTCGTGCTGATGTTCGCGCGCAGGTCCGGATGCAGCGTTTCGACGCCGGTATCGATCACGCTCACGGTCACGCCCGCGCCGGTGTAGCCGCGGTTCCACACCGGAGCGACGTTGAGGTCGATGCCGGCAGTGCCGAAGATGTTCTGGAAGTCGGGATTCCCGACCTGCTGGCCGCTGTTCACCAGGTGCCAGGCGTATTGAATGAGCGGATCGGTGGGCACCGACATGGTCGTGACCACGGCGCTCGACGAAGTCATGGCCGCTTCCGCCAGCGCTTGCCAATACAGCTCGCGCTGAAGAACGGCGAGCTGTCCTTCGAGCGTCGCGCTGGAATACGAGTCCGTAGCAGCGCTCGAGTTGGACGAATTGGCGTACGTAGCCGTTACGGGCGGCGCGATGAGGTCCGCCAGTGGAGCCAGCGGCGACTGCGTCGACATGACCCGACGGTCTTCTAGGGGCTCGAACCCGAGCTGGCGCTTACGGCGGCGGCTGACGCCCGCGGGACGCCGCTTATCTTCACGATTGCGGCTGGTCATTTGGCGAATAGGATTGTGGAGCGACGGGTGCACGTATGCATCCTCTCTGATCGGAGTTTCGCCTCGTGGGAATGAAACTTGTGCGAACCCCGCCCCGGTAAAGAGACGACCGTCGATCCCGAGTGGAATCGCCGTGGCCCAGCTCGACAAGTAGATTTCGCGCAATCCCGCGTGAGAAGATAACTCGCTCGAAGGTGAAGGTGGTCCTGTTCCTACAGGTGAGAATCTGTTCCGAATCGAAAAAGCCGAGGCAGGAGGTCAGCGGACCTTGCTCGCAATCCCTTGCGACCGCTGCGCCTGATGCGGGCGGAATAATCGCGTCTCCCCTGTAAGACGCGCTTCTCGTTGCCTGCAACGGTCCATCGTAGTTGTGACCGGAAATTCCGTCAAATAAAGTGCTATCGGGAAAGTGGTTTCGACCGTCCCGTTTGGGGTTTCTCCCACAATTAGGCACTTCGGCGCTTGGCAATGTCCGCCAATCGTCGCAGCCGAAAGGGCCGGCGCCCCGCTCCCCCCGAATGGGGAGGGCGCGTGACGGCTTTCCGCAACGCTCGCCCGCGAGCTTGACTCCTCTTTTTTTGTCGTTCCCGCCGGTGCACTCGGCAATTGTGAATCGCCGAAGCCGCCCTCGGTTTGTGATAAATCGTGCCGCTTGTACCGGAAACGCTGATTATTCCATGAACGGCGGTCCGATAACTTGTTCCGAGCCGTCGAGGTTCCCCGCCCCATGGCTGGGGGGACCCCGGTACGCTCGCCGTCCTGTTCAGGACTGCAGACCGCGCGTCGACCAACAGCGACGCGCTCGGCGAAGCAAGGGGGAATGCACGGATGACATCGCTCTTCAATGGCACGTGGCCTCGCGCGGCCGCCGCGGGTTTGCTCGTTTCGCTCGCCACCGTCGGCCGGGCGCCTGCCCAGGCCCCCGCTCAGGCCCCTCAAATGCCTGCCTCCCCGCTCGCTGGCGGAATGGCCGCGGCGACCAGCGGCGCGTCCTACATGGACGCCCACGGGAACCCGATTGTCATGCCCGCCAGTTACATGGAGCCCTCCGGATCGTACTCCCAGTACGCCGGCGACTGCCCACCGGGCGGTGATCCGGGCGCCGCCTACGTCGACTTCGCCGGCTACGGTCCCGACCAGTGCGGACCGTACTATTTCGATCTCTCGCTGCAGACTGTCGTGCTGCAGAATGGTGAAGCGTTCGAGGATGTCGGGCCCTTCGGATCGATCGGACCCTCGGGCCCACCCATCCTGGAGCCCCAGAGCCTGGCCGACGAAAATGCGGTCGGCTGGCAGATTGCCGCCCGCTACGACCTCGGCCCGCTGTCGTTGCTCGAAGCCACTTACATGGGCGTCTACGACTTGGGCTTTGAAGCGACGGCGCGTTCGGTCGACCTGGCCCCGGGCGGCGTCGACGACTTCCTGTTCACCGCATTCTCGAATTTCGGCAACCCCGTGGCCGTCGAAGGTCTCGACAACGCCTCGGTGCTCTCCCTCGACTACGATTCGGACCTGCAGAGTACGGAGTTCAGCTACCGCCAGTACTGGCTGGGGTACAGCCCGCGCATCTCGGGCACGTACATCGCCGGCTTCCGCTATATTCGCATGACCGAAGACCTGCTTTTTAGCGCCATCACAGACACTCAGACGCAGAACCCGCAGTCGGGCGCCCTGCTGTGGGATTCGAGCAATGACCTTCTCGGCTTCCAAACCGGCGCCGACGGGTGGCTCTGCCTGCGACAAGGGCTGCGCATCGGCGGCGAAACCAAGGCCGGCATCTACAACAATCGGTACGAGTTCCGCAAAGCCACCGACGTGCCCGACCCGTCCATCGGTGAAACCGACTTCCGGGCCGACGGCAACCAGATCGCCTTCGCCGGCGAGGCCAGCTTCGACCTCGTGGCCGACATCCTGCCGAGCTTCTCGATCCGGGCCGGGTACCGCGCCATGTACATGAGCAGCCTGGTGACGATCGGGAACAACATCGACCCGGCCGCGCCGACGTCGACGGTTCTCTACACTCAGGACGATGCGTTGTATCACGGGTTCCAAGGCGGCCTCGAGTACATCTGGTAAACCGCACCGC
>JANOIK010000432.1:0-6205 GCA_031407585.1 Planctomycetota bacterium
CGAAGCTCCCCAGGGTCACGGGGCTGCTGAACGCGGCGTTATCATCCGCCAGCAAGTTGAAGCCGACGAGATCATCGGCGCCTCCGGCGTTGTAGTTCCACAGGGCAAACGACAATAGGACGCGGCTTCCGCCCAAGTCGAAATCAAAGTTGCCGGTGGCGGTGTTGCCGACCCAGCAGTTATCGTCATTGCCGCTATTGTGCGTGGGATTGCCGGCGAGATAGGCGTCAAAATCCGTGAGCAGGCTGGTGTAGGTCACGCTGAGGCCCGACTGATCGCGTGCGCCATTGGGAGAACCTGAGAGCGTCCCCATGTTGGTGGACGCGGAGGCGGGTTGGAGGATCAAATCGGCCTGCGCCCAACTGGGGAGCGCGCCGACAACACAAAGTCCCAGCAAACAGACGGCTCGACGGTGCATAAAAGTCCTTCCAAGGCCTCAGGGGATCGGCGAGAGCCCCGGGCGGCGGTTCTTGATCCAACTCCACGCTACCGCCGCTGTCGGTGGTGCTGCTCACGCCGGAGCGGCGAAGCTCCGGGTGGCCTCGGTTGCCGTCTGCGGCTACCGAGGCGGCGCAGCCGCAGGAGGCTGTTCAGGCGTCGGCGCTCGCCAACCTCTTGTCGCTTCGCGACCCAGGTACGCGAGGACGCCAACCTGGGCCACCCGCCCAGCTTGCGATCAAACTCAGTTCCGCTCCGCCAAATCCGCTTCGCGGCGTTTTTCCCACTCTTCGTCGACTTTGAATCCGGCGACCTCGATCAATACCTGCCGGCGCATGCCTAGAGTGACGTCGTTATAGCGCTCCTGCTGCATGTCGTACCTTCCCAACCACGTGTTGGTCTCGCGGAGGAACGTCTTCTTGAGCACCTCGGGCGAGTACTGCCGCGACGCGAGGCGAATCACGTACGCTTCGCTGTTGTCGAAGTTGAGCAAGCCCTTCACCTCGCCCTCGCCGAGATCGAACGCCGCGTCCATGAAGTCGGGGCCGACGTTTTTCAGCTCGGGAATCGTGCTCAGCACCGCGGGCGAACCCAAGCCGGGCATGCCGAGCGGATAGCTGCGGTAGCTGAACAGCGCGGTCTGCGGGACGACCTTGAAACCCTTCTCCTTGAAAAAGTCCGCGAACGGCTCCGTCGCCGACTCCAACTCCTTCGCGAGATCCTGGGCCTTCTTCTGGGCCAGCTTCGCGGCCTCGGCCCGCTTCCACGCGGCGGCGACCTTGTCGCGCACCTCGTCGAACGTCGGGATGCGGCGCGCCGTGTCTTCGGTCTTGATCACCAGATACCAATTGCCGCTGGTATCTTCGGAGAGCAACGGATTCGCGTTCATCTCCTGTGCGACGATCGGCTCGTACAAACTCAGCGAAGCGAAGACCGCCCCGGCGATACGCAGGCGGCGCGATTGATCGTCCACGGCCAAGCCGACCGGCAACTCGAGCAACTCACTCAGCGATAAGGCGTCGGTCGTCGGCTCCAGCCGAAGCTTGTGTTCGTCGGCCAGCCACTTCAGATCGGTGAGCCTGGCCGGCGGCGCCGGCGGCTTTTCCTTCGCTTCTTCTTTATCGATGACCGCGCGGCCGTACTGGTTGTACTCCGCTCGCAGCTTGGAGGCCGCTTGGGCGATCTCCTTCTGAAGCTGCTCGACGGCCTTGTCGCGGGCCAGCCGCTCGCGAATGAGCTCGCTGACCTCGGCCAGCGGCACGTACTCGACTGGGGCCTCCGCCTTATCGCCAGCGGCGGCATCGGCGGCGGGAGAAGCGCCAGTCGCGGCATCGGTTGACGCCGGGGCGGCTTCGTTGGTTCCTGCCGTTTCGTTTGTTTCGTTGGCGGAGTCTGCTGTCGCATCGGCGTCGGCCGCGGGCTCCGTGGCGGGAGCTGCCTCGGCTGCGGTCTCCCCGCCCGCTGAAGCGGGCTCGCCGGCGGGCTCTGCTGCCGGCTCCGTGGTTTCAGCGGCGGCCTCGTCGGCTCCCTCTTCCGCGGTGGTCGCGGCGTCGGTGGCAGTGGCCTCGGCGGTTTCGGCCGGTGCGGCGTCAGCCTCGGCGGCGGGAGCGCCCTCGGCAGGCGCCGCTTGCAGGGCAGCGAACCGGAAGGGCGAGCGTCGCGATGTCGATGATTGCTCCCCGCCCGCTGAAGCGGGCTCGCCGGCAGGCTCGGCGGGTGCGTCGGTGGCCTCGGCAGCCGGGGTCGCGTCGGTGGGCGCCGTCTCCGTCGCGGGAGCTGTCTCCGTGGCGGGAGCTGTCTCCGTGGCGGGAGTTGCCTCGGGGGCGGGCTCCCCGCCCGCTGAAGCGGGCTCGCCGGCGGGCTCGGCGGGGGCGTCGGTGGCCTCGGCTGCCGGGGCCGTGTCCGTTGCGTCGGTCGCCGCATCGCCTTCGACCGCGTCACCTTCGGCTGCACCTGTGTCAGCGCCATCCGCGTCGGCAGCGTCCTCGCCCTCGGGCATCAGGTCGCCGCCAAAATCCTCGAGCTCATCCTCCGGACTCTTCGTGAACTCGGTCCGCTTGTTCCGGTCGTAATAATCTTTGATCTCGGCCTCGGTGATCGACGCGAGCAGGTCCTTTGTGCGCGCGGGGACGTCGCCGACCAAATACTGGAGCTTCACGCGACGCGGCTCGGCAAACCCCGGATCCGGCGACGGCAGCTCCGTATTGTACGCGTTGTATACGAGGCCCGGCTCGAGATCCCGGAACCGCTCGTAGTAGGCCTTCAACTGGGCGTCGGTCGGCTTCGGCGCCTCGTCGAGGAAATCCTCAACCGGCAGCACAGCGACCTCGAGCGAGATTTTCTCGTTGACCTTCCGCCAATCCTCCCAGCGCTGCTCGGGCAGCACGGTCGCAGCAATGTCGTCGTACGATTTGCGATAGAAGTACGTGAGCAGCAGCTTGCGGAGCGTGGTGAACACGATGGCTTCGTTGGTTCGCACGCTGCCTTCGCCTACGGCGCCCAGAGCATTGCGGACGCCTTCCGACCCGACGCGATTCAGGGCGAATTCCTTGATGTAGTCATTGATCATGTCGTCGCTGACGCTCATTCCCGCCTGCGTGGCGAGCGAGGCGTACACCTCGGTGTTCACGACTTCATCGACCAGCCTGTTAGGATCATTATCCAGCAGGAAGCTCGGGAATCCCGCGGGAAGGTCATAACGGAGATCTTGTCCGCCGCCGCTCCGAAAAATAGTCGCCAAGAATTCATTGGTCACCATGCGCTGCTTCAAAAGCCCCTGGAGCTGGCCTTCGTTGATCGACCCGCCGTTCCACGTGGCGACCGGCGATGTGGCCCGACGGGAGCCCTTGAGCTGCGTTCCCCCACCCCCTCCCGAACCGCTGCCAAAGACAAAGAGCCCGATAGCGAGGACCGAGGCGACGGCGAAGAACGCCTTGGAATGCTTGCGAAAGTGCCGAAAAGTTGACATGTCGAAACCTAAAGCGAGCCTGTCCCGGGCCGAGACTTGACAGTCGACCCCGGGCGGCAGTAATGATTGACGACCGGACGAGAGTGCAAAAACTAAGGACGCCGATTCTATTGGGATTCGACGTAAAAGCAATCCCAGTAAGGAAGTATCGCCGATTGGCGCGCCGCCTGACAAGGGGGGTGCGTGGCTGGGAGAGTCGGATCGGCGGTGACCTCCCGCGGCCCTGACGAGACAGCCGTCGGGCATTGACTCCCGCTGCGGCCGCCCGAATCCTTGGCACACCCGGCGTAGGCTCACCTGGCAAGGCGTGTCGGTCGAGCCGATTGCTCGGCCCAGGCGCGGGAGAGCAAAGTTTTTTCACCGCGCTGGCAAGCCTCGACGAAGAATGGGGCACGTACTCACCAAGAGAAGGCCCCAGAAAAGGCCCACGACGCGATGGCTAAAAATAAATCCGCCGCCGGCTCAGGCCAAGCGCTCGTCATCGTCGAGTCGCCCGCCAAGGCGCGCACCATCGGCAAGTTCCTGGGCGCTGGGTACCGCGTCGAAGCGAGCATCGGCCACGTACGCGACTTGCCGCAGGGCGCCAAGCAGGTGCCGGCCCAGTACAAGGGCGAGCCGTGGGCCAACCTGGGCGTGAATGTTAACGACAACTTCACGCCCATCTACATAGTGCCGCCGGGCAAGACGAAGCAGATCAAGCTGCTGAAGGACCAACTCAAAGACGCCACGGCCCTGTATCTCGCGACGGACGAGGATCGCGAGGGCGAGGCCATTAGTTGGCATCTCACCGAGATCTTGAAGCCGAAGGTGCCCGTCCACCGGCTCGTGTTTCACGAAATCACGCAAGCGGCCATCCAAGCGGCGCTCGCCAACCCGCGGGACGTCGACCAGGGCATGGTCCGCGCCCAAGAGACGCGGCGCATTCTCGACCGGCTGTTCGGCTACGAAGTCTCGCCACTGCTGTGGCGCAAAGTGCGGCCCAAGCTGTCGGCCGGCCGCGTGCAGAGCGTCGCGGTGCGGCTGATCGTCGAGCGCGAGCGCGAGCGGATGGCGTTCGTCTCGGCCACGTGGTGGGATTTGCTCGCTCAGTTCGCCAAGCAGAGCGGCGAGGGTCTCGAAGCGACGCTCGTCTCGATCGACGGGCGCAAGATTCCCGCGGGTAAAGATTTCGATTCGACCACCGGCAAGCTCGCGAACAAGGACGCGATCCTGCTGGACGAGGCCGCGGCCAAACAGCTCGCCGACCGCATTCGCACGGGCGAGTTCCGCGTTGCGTCGGTCGAGGACAAGCCGTATACGACCAAGCCGTACGCCCCGTTTACGACCAGCACGCTGCAGCAGGAAGCCAACCGCAAGCTGGGCTTCACGGCGCGTCGGACGATGCAGGTGGCCCAAAGCCTGTACGAAAACGGGCACATCACTTACATGCGTACGGACTCGACGAATCTCGCCGCGGTGGCGATTGAAGACGCCCGCAGCCTGGTCGAGCGCAACTACGGCCGCGAGTTCCTGCCGGACGAGCCGCGCGTTTACAAGTCCAAGGTGAAAAACGCCCAGGAAGCGCACGAGGCCATCCGCCCCGCGGGTCACCCGTTCGAGCTGCCCGACACGATGCGCGCCGCCCTGGGCGCCGACGAGTTCCGGCTGTTTGACATGATCTGGAAGCGCACCATCGCCAGCCAAATGGCCGATGCCCGCGGGCGTCGCATTTCGATCACCATCGAGGGCGAAGGCTGTGCATTCCAGGTGAGCGGCAAGACGATCGACTTCCCCGGCTACCTGCGGGCGTACGTCGAGGGGTCGGACGATCCCACCGCGGAGCTCGCCGACCAGGAAAAGATTCTGCCGAGCGTCACGGTCGGCGAGAAGCTCGCGTGCACGGATCTCGCGACGAAAGAGCACAACACGCAGGCCCCAGGCCGGTACAGCGAAGCGGCGCTCACCAAGGCGCTCGAAGAACGCGGCATCGGCCGGCCCAGCACGTACGCCTCGATCATCGACACGATCCTGGCTCGCAATTACGTGTTCAAAAAGGGCGGCGCCCTGGTGCCCACCTGGGTCGCGTTCTCGGTCATCCAGTTGCTCGAAGAGCACCTCACCGGGCTCGTCGACTACCAGTTCACCGCGCAGATGGAAGACGACCTCGACGCGATCAGCCGCGGCGAGCAGGAGCACGTCGCGTATCTCGACAAGTTTTACTTCGGCAACGGCACGCCGGGCCTGAAGAAGCAGCTTGCCAACAAGATTGAAGAGATCGACCCGGCGCGCATCGGCCGCATCCTCATCGGCAAGCCCGAAGGGGGCGCCGATGTTTTCGTGCGGGTGGGGCGCTACTCGCCGTTCGTCGAGCAAGGCGAACGCAAGGCGTCGCTCCCCGAGGAAATGCCGCCGGACGAGGTGACGCTCGCCGCGGCGCTCGCGCTGCTCGACCAGGCGCAGCAAGGCGAGGAGCCGCTCGGCATCTGCCCCGACACGCACAAGCCGGTCTACCTGAAGGTGGGCCGCTTCGGCCCCTACGTGCAGCGCGGCAATCCCGACGACGAGGAAAAGCCGCAGAACGCGTCGTTGCTCAAGGGCATGGCGCCGGCGGACGTCGACCTCGCGACGGCGCTGCGGCTGCTGCAACTGCCCCGCACCGTGGGCCCGCATCCGACCGACCAAAAGCCGATCGTCGCCCACAACGGCCGCTTCGGCCCCTACGTAAAATGGGGCGACGAGACGCGGTCGCTGCCGGCCGACCTCTCGCCGCTGGAGGTGTCACTCGATCAGGCCGTGCATTTGCTGGCTCAACCCAAAACG
>JANOIK010000441.1:0-6179 GCA_031407585.1 Planctomycetota bacterium
GGTCGCGCCGTGCGTCGCCATAGAGGGATCGGGCGCTTCGGGTGGGTTGGCGTCTCCCGTTGGGACGGTGAAAGGCGGCGCGTGCGCGCGTGCTTCGGAGACTGGTCGCTGAAGCGACGCAGTCCGAGGAAGACGCTGGAGCGAACCAGTCCGAGGCGGTGGTTGGGTGGAACGATCAGTTAAGCCTGCGATGAATACTAAGTCACTCAAAGTGTTCTGCGATGTCGTGGCGCGGCGGAGCTTTTCGCGCGCGGCGGATGATAACGATATCTCGCAGTCGAGCGCCAGCCAGGTCGTGCAGGCGATCGAGCAGCGGCTGGGCGTGCAGTTGCTCGATCGTTCGACGCGGCCGTTCGGGCTGACGGTCGAGGGCGAGCGATTCTACGACGGCTGCCGGGACCTCGTGCGGCGGTTCGAGGCGCTCGAGGAAGAGGTGCGGACGATGCACGACGCGGCGGCGCGAAGCCTGGTCGTGGCGTCGATCTACTCGGTGGGCCTGCACCACATGAGCGCGTTCATGCAGCGGTTCTCCGCCGAGCATCCCCGCGCCCAGGTGCGACTCGAATACTTGCATCCGCACCGCGTATGCGAAGTGGTGGAGAACGGCGACGCGGACCTGGGGATCGTCAGCTACGCGAAGGACAGCGAGACGCTCGTCACCATTCCGTGGCGGAGCGAGCCGATGGTCGTCGTGTGCCATCCGCAACACCGGCTGGCGCGCGAGACGTCGCTGGGGCTCAAGGGAATTGCAGGCGAGCCCTTCGTGGCCTTTGAGGGCGGTCTGGCGATTCGCGACGCGATCGATCGCGCGCTGGTCCGTGCTCATGCCGAGGTCAACGTGACGGCGGAATTCGACAATATCGAGACGATGAAGCGGGCGATCGAAATCGACGCGGGCGTGAGCGTGCTGCCGGAGCCGAGCGTGCGGCGGGAGATTGAGCTGGGTTCGCTGGCGAAGGTAGCGATCGCGGGAGATGCGCTGGTCCGGCCGTTGGGGATCGTGCATCGGCGGGACCGAACGCTGAGCGAACTTGCTACGCAGTTTATTGGTCTTCTGAAGGCGGATGCGGATTTTGGCGGAGCTCCGGCGGTGAACGGACACGCGATTGGATTGCCATCGTGAGAAAAGATTTCGCGCAGAGGCGCAGAGACGCTGAGGAAGAGTTAGAGAAGAAATACAGGAAAAGATAAGGGAGAAGAAAGGGAAAGACGGGAACACTAATAAACGCTAATCGACGCTTATCGGGAGTAGTGATAATTAGCGCAGATTAGTGTTCCTTCCGACTCTTCCCTTCCTCTCTGCGACTCTGCGTCTCTGCGCGACAAAATTCTTTAGGACGAGTAGTGCCATGGAAAATACCAAGCTCACACACCTGCCCGAGAAGCATGGGTTGTATGACCCGGCGTTTGAGCATGATTCTTGCGGGGTGGGGTTTGTTGCGCATATCAAGGGCGTGCGGAGTCACCAGATTCTGCTTGATGCCGAGGAGGTGCTGCGCAATATGGACCACCGCGGGGCGTGCGGGTGCGAGTCCAATACGGGCGACGGCGCGGGGATCATGACGGCGCTGCCGCACGAGTTTCTGGCCAAGGTGGTGAGCGCGGACTTGGGCGCCGAGCTGCCGGGCCCTGGTCGGTTCTCCGCAGGCAATGTGTTTTTGCCGCAGATCGAGAGCGAGCGCGCCGCGTGCAAGGCGGCCGTCGAGAAGATCATCGCCGAGCAGGGCCAACGGCTCGTCGGGTGGCGCAGGGTGCCGACCGATTCGAAGAAGGCGGACATTGGCCCGACTGCGCTCGCGAGCGAGCCGGTGGTCGAGCAGCTCGTCATCGCCGCCGCTGATGGGGTGGAGGGCGAGGCGTTCGAGCGGCAGCTCTACATGATCCGCAAGCGGTCGAGCAATCTGCTCCGCAGCGACGACTCGCTCACGCAGGCGAAGCTGTTTTACATCTGCTCGCTGTCGACCAAGGTGCTGATCTACAAGGGCATGCTCACGACCGAGCAGTTGTTCAAGTATTTCCCCGATCTCACCGACCCCGAGTACACCACCCACCTGGCGATGGTGCACTCGCGGTTCGCGACCAACACGTTCCCCTCGTGGGATCGGGCTCAGCCGTGCCGGTTCATGAGCCACAACGGCGAGATCAACACGCTGCGCGGCAACGCGAACTGGATGTTCGCGCGGCAGGGCGTGGTGAAGAGCGAACTGTTTGGCGAGGAGCTGCAGAAGCTGTTCCCCGTCGTCGAGCCCGATTGCAGCGACTCGGGCACGTTCGACAACGTGCTGGAGTTTCTGCTGATGAGCGGCCGCACGCTGCAGGAGTCCGTCATGATGATGGTTCCCGAGGCGTGGCAGAACCACGACACGATGCACAACGACAAGAAGGCGTTCTACGAATACAACAGCTGCCTGATGGAGCCGTGGGACGGGCCGGCGTCGATTGTGTTCAGTGACGGCAAGTACATCGGGGCTGTGCTCGATCGCAACGGCCTGCGGCCATCGCGGTACTACCTGACGCATGATGACCGCGTGATCATGGCGAGCGAAGTGGGCGTGCTGCGATCGATCGAGCCAGCCAACGTGAAGGCCAAGGGTCGGCTGCAGCCGGGGCGGATGTTCCTGGTCGACTTCGAGCAGGGGCGGCTGATTCCCGACGACGAGCTGAAGAACGACTTCGCGAAGCGGCGGCCGTACGCGAAGTGGCTCAAGAAAATGCGGATCGACCTCAACGATCTGCACCCGGAGGCCCGGCCGCACGGGTTCAAGCGCGACACGCTGCTGGAGCGGATGCAGGCGTTCGGCTACACGGCCGAGACGATGAACTTCATGCTGCTGCCGATGATCCACGCGGAGAAGGATCCGATCGGTTCGATGGGCAACGACTCGTGCCTGGCGTGTTTGAGCGACAAGCCGCGGATGCTGTACGACTACTTCCGGCAGTTGTTCGCGCAGGTGACGAACCCCGCGATCGACTCGATCCGCGAGGAAGTGATCATGTCGCTGGAGTGCTACATCGGCCCCGAGCAGAACCTGCTGGAGACGACCGAGAAGCACGCCCGGCGGCTGCGCGTGCCGCACCCGATACTGTCGAACGAGCAGATGGCGGCGCTGAAGCGGATCAACCGCAAGGGTTGGCACTCGCGGAAGATCGACATCACTTGGCCGCGCAGCGAGGGGAAGGCGGGGATGCGTGCGGCGCTCGACCGGATTTGCGCCGAGGCGGAGAAAGCAGTCGACGACGGCGAGACGCTGGTGGTGCTGAGCGACCGCAAGACCGACAAGGACCACGTGCCACTGAGCTCGCTGCTGGCGACCGGGGCCGTGCATCACCACTTGGTGCGGCAAGAGAAGCGCACGCGGATTGGCATCGTCGTGGAGACCGGCGAGGCGCGCGAGGTGCATCACCACTGCTTGCTCGTGGGCTACGGCGCCGATGCGATCAACCCGTATCTGGCGTTCGAGTCGCTGTGGCAGGCGCGGCGCGAGGGGCTGCTCGACTCCGGCGAGGAGAACATCGAGAGCGACGAGTCGGGCGAAGGCGGCGACCACCCGGCGATTGAGTCCATCTCAGACGGTGAAAAGTTCGACCCCGTGACCGAGGCGGACCACGATCTGGTGACCAAGTACCGCACGGGCGTCGCCAAGGGCATGCTGAAGGTGATGGCCAAGATCGGCATCTCGACTCTGCAGAGCTACAAGGGCGCGCAGATTTTCGAGGCCATCGGTCTGCGCGACGAAGTGATCAAGCAGTGCTTCGCGGGCACGTCGAGCCGGATTCAGGGCGTCGACTTCGATGTGCTGGCCGAGGAGTCGTTGCGGCGGCACGCACTCGGGTTCCCGGAGCGCGCGGCGGTGGCGAAGCAGCTGCCCAACCCGGGCGAGTTTCACTGGCGGGCCGAGGGCGAGCGGCACATGTGGACGCCGCAAGCGATCGCGGACATCCAGATCGCGGCGCGGTCGAACAGCCCCGACGCCTACAAGCGGTTTGCCGAGCACACGAATCACGACTCGCGCACACGGTGCCAGTTGCGGGGGTTGCTGAAGTTCAGGGAGCCGGCCGAGGGCACGTCGATTCCGCTGGACCAGGTGCAGCCGACGAGCGAGATCGTGAAGCGGTTCTGCACGGGGGCGATGTCGTTCGGGTCTATATCTGCGGAAGCGCATGAGTCGCTGGCGATCGCGATGAATCGCATCGGCGGGAAGAGCAACACGGGCGAAGGGGGCGAGGACCCCGAGCGGTTCACGCCGCTGCCGAACGGCGACTCGAAGCGTTCGGCGATCAAGCAGGTGGCGTCGGGCCGGTTCGGCGTGACGATCAACTACCTGACGAACGCCGACGAGCTGCAGATCAAGATCTCGCAAGGCGCCAAGCCGGGCGAAGGCGGCGAGCTGCCGGGGCGGAAGGTCGACGACTACATTGCGAAGATTCGGTACTCGACGCCGGGCGTGGGCCTCATCAGCCCGCCGCCGCATCACGATATTTACTCGATCGAGGATCTGAAGCAGCTCATCCACGACCTGAAGAACGCCAATCCCAGTGCGTGCGTAAGCGTGAAGCTGGTGAGCGAGGTGGGCGTCGGCACGATCGCCGCGGGCGTGGCCAAGGGGTACGCCGATCACATTCTGATCGCCGGCGACGGCGGCGGCACGGGCGCGTCGCCGCTGACGAGCATCAAGCACGCGGGCCTGCCGTGGGAGCTGGGCATTGCCGAGACGCACCAGACGCTGGTGATGAACGACCTGCGCAGCCGCGTGGTGCTGCAGACCGACGGCGGCATCAAGACGGGCCGCGACGTGGTGATCGCCGCGATGCTGGGGGCCGAGGAGTTCGGCTTTGCGACGGCGCCGCTGATCACGCTCGGGTGCATCATGATGCGGAAGTGCCATCTCAACACGTGCCCCGTGGGGGTGGCGACTCAGGATCCCGAGCTGCGGAAGAAGTTCAGCGGCAAGCCGGAGTACGTCATCAACTACCTGTTCATGGTGGCGGAGGAGGCCCGCGAGATCATGGCGCGGCTGGGCTTCCGCACGATCGACGAGATGGTGGGGCGCGTCGACTGCCTGCAGACCGACGACGCGATTCGCCACTGGAAGGCCGACGGGCTCGACCTGACGGGCTTGCTCACGCCGGCCAAGAAGCCGTATCCCGAGGCCGGCACGTACTGCACGCAGAAGCAGAACCACGGCCTGGAGCTGTCGCTCGACATGCGGCGGCTTCTGGGCCTGGCTCAGCCGGCGCTGGAGGATGGCCGTCGCGTGCGCGAGGAGCTCGAGATCATTAACACCGACCGCACGGTGGGGGCGATTCTGAGCCACGAAATCGCCAAGCGGTACGGCATCGACCTGCTGCCCGAGGGCACGATCCACTTCAAGTTCACGGGCTCGGCGGGGCAGAGTTTTGGCGCGTTCCTGGCCAAGGGCGTGACGCTGGAACTCGAGGGCGACGCGAACGACTACGTGGGCAAGGGCCTGAGCGGCGGGCGGGTGGTGATCTACCCGTCGAAGGCGGCGACGTTCGCGCCGGAGGATAACATCCTCGTCGGCAACGTTTGCCTGTACGGCGCCACCAGCGGCGTGGCTCTGCTCCGCGGGCGGGCGGCGGAGCGGTTTGCCGTTCGCAACAGCGGCGCCCACACGGTGATCGAGGGCGTAGGCGACCACGGCTGCGAGTACATGACCGGCGGCCGCGTGGTGGTGCTGGGCCCGACCGGCCGCAACTTCGCCGCCGGCATGAGCGGCGGCGTGGCCTACGTGTGGGCGCCGGACCGCGACGCGTTCCTGCTGAACCTGAACATGGGCATGGTCGAGGCCGAGGAAGTGGTGGAGGACGAGGACGTCGAGGAGCTGAAGCAGCTCATCGAGATGCACCAGAACGAAACGCTGAGCACGGTGGCGGCGGATGTGCTCGATCGCTGGGACGAAACCTTGCCACAGTTTGTGAAGGTGATGCCGACGGATTACAAGCGCGTGTTGATGGAGCGGAAGGCGAAGGAAGTGAAAGGCGAACCCGTTGGGGTTGCTTAGGAGGCGCTAGATGACCATGCCGAAGGCCGCGACGCACTTTCGCGACAAGCTTGAGTTTGAAACCGACGCGTGGGACCTGAATGAGATGCGCCGCGCGGGGAAGAACGTTGTTGTGATCGACGCGCGCTCGGAAACGGCTTTCGCCCAGGAGCACAT
>JANOIK010000503.1:0-2072 GCA_031407585.1 Planctomycetota bacterium
AATTTCGGCATGGTGAGCGAGCAGATCGCGGATTCGCTGGAGCTGTATTTCCAGCAGTGTTCGATTCTGGTCAACGCCCACGACCTCGCGGTGATCGGCGCCACGCTCGCCAACGCGGGAGTCAATCCGTTGACGAATGTGAGAGCAATCGAGCAGCGGCACGTGAAGGACGTGCTGAGCGTGATGCTGACCTGCGGCATGTACGACTACGCCGGCGAGTGGGCGTACCGCGTGGGCCTGCCCGCCAAGAGCGGCGTCGGCGGCGGCATCTGCGCGGTCGTGCCGGGGCTCGGCGGCATCGGGATCTTCTCGCCGCTGCTGGATCCCCGCGGCAACAGCGTCCGCGGCATCAAGGTGTGTGAGGAGCTGTCAACGCGCTTCGGGCTGCACGCGTTCGAGCTGGGGTTCGCGGGCGAGAAGTTGGCGGATCAGTTTCGGCTGCGGAAGAAGTAGACGAGGCCCTGCCCACGCCCCCTGGCAGGCGAACATGCGACACTCAGGACTTCGAAGCCGGCAATTCTGGGCTTTGATGGCATAAATTGCCTGCCGGCCGGAGGTTCGTTAGACTGGACCCGTCGCCTGCGCCACGGTCGGGCGACCCTTCCAGGGGCTTTTCTTTTACGAGTGCCGCTC
The DNA here is from genome assembly GCA_031407585.1 of Planctomycetota bacterium. Taxonomy (GTDB): domain Bacteria; phylum Planctomycetota; class Planctomycetia; order Pirellulales; family Lacipirellulaceae; genus Lacipirellula. The sequence continues at coordinate 634 of JANOIK010000503.1, forward strand.
ATGAATTCCACGGCTCGGTCGTTGCGATTCACTGCGCTGATTGTGTTTTTCGGCCTCGCGTCGGTCGCCGCGCCGCGGCGCGTCGCGGCGCTTCAACTGGAACTCGACTACACGTACGACACCTCCTTCTCCTTCCCTCAGGCCCGCGCGGCGATGGAAGCCGCTGCCGCCGATCTCGGCGGGGTCATCACGACGCCGCTCTTGGGCGTCACGATCTCACCCGCGCCCGTGTTCTCGGCGACTGCGTCGGGGGGATTCGTAGCGCTGACGATGATCAACCCTATCTTCGTCAATCCGGCGAACGGGCTCGAGCAGTCCTACGCTGGGTCGGGGATTGCTGCAGATACCATCAGAGTCTTCATCGGAGCACAGGCAATCGCTGGAACCACGGTCGTGCAGTCGACGGGACGCGCCGCGTTCAAGTCGGTGAACATCAACGCTACCGGCTCGAACACCGCGCGCAACTCCGCGCTAGCGATCGTCGTGCCGAACGCCAATGCGGTGATCGACCGAGGGGCGCCTTTCCCGCGGGCGACGCTCGATCTGGCCACGCTCTCGCAATTCCCTACGGCTCCCCCGTCGGTGCTCGAGTTGGGCATGGCGACTGGAGCGATGTGGTTCGACAACGATCGCAACAATGACTCGATGATCGACAGCCCCAGCCAGCTCGAGGCCGCGTGGAATTTCGACCACACTCAGCCGCCGCCGGGGGGAACGCCGGACATGTATTCGTTCTCGCTGACCAGTCTGCTGCAACTTTTGACCAGTTCGCAAATGCCCAATCTGGTGGGGCCCAATGACGAGTGGCTCGGCCCGGCTGCGCGAGCCCTCAACGGCGGCTCGGGCTTTGGCATCATCGAGCCCGGCAATCCGTTGCGGCTGCGTCAGGGTACGATGAGTCCGCGGCTGGCGGGCGGGCAGCTTGGCCGGGCCGTGCTGACGGTCGGGCCGTTGGGAGATCGGCGCGTGATGCTGACGAAAATGGATGTCGCCATCCTTTCGGACGTGGGCTGGCTCACCGTCCCGGAACCCACGACGTTCACCGCGGCCTGGTGGGCCGCGATTGCGCTCTTTCACGCTGCAGGCGTTCGAAAAGCCCGCTAAGCGGCTCTGCGGCGCGGAGTCCTCAGCGCAACAAAAAACCGCGGGGCGAGCCCCGCGGCTGAATGGTTTTTGGAATACGCGCTAGGCCGCAAGCGGCTGGCCTTACGCCGGCTGCAGCTCGGCTTTGCGCTCGGCGATGATTTCAATCTGGATGTTGCCGGGCACCGGGCGGTACTTCGACAACTCCATCGTGAACGTGCCCTGGCCCTGCGTCATCGAGCGCAGGTCGGTCGAGTAGCCGAACGTTTCGGCCAGCGGGACGTCGGCGATGATCTTGCACATCTTGCCTTGCGTCTCGGAGCTGGTCATGATCCCGCGGCGGCTGGAGATGTTGC
>JANOIK010000519.1:0-52722 GCA_031407585.1 Planctomycetota bacterium
TATCGATGTAGGGGTTGTGGCAGCAGCAAGGATACCCCGGCATACGTCACCTCACGCTGGGCAGTCCGCTTGCGAAGCGTACCACGTTCCACTGGCTTTTTTCTTCGCCTCAACGTCGCCGTTGTCGTCAATGTTCATCGCGAAGGGGTTTGTGATACTTAGCGTCTCAGTCGTGCTCGTCGGATCGCTGCGCGGGTCGCTGCCGCTTACGAGTTCGATATTGTCGATCGTGAACGTGCCACCCGTGACCGCGGCAGTTGCCTTGCCCAGCACGACGTGAGCGACCAGCGGCTCCGTTTCCCAGTGGTCCGTCTCTTCGTTCCACCGCGCCTCAAAAACGGCGCTGTTCGCAATCACGATCTTCGCCGCGTTGTAGACCGTGATGTTCCCGCTCGACAGCGGCGGCAAGTCGCCCTGCAACGCTTTTACTGTGCCCGCGGTGAACGATGCCGTGCTGGCCGCGACGGACGAGCCCGCCACGCACTGCACGCGGACGTACCGCTTCACCTTAATGAACACCCACTTGCCGCTGTCCCGCAGCAGCAGAATGTCTTCGTTGTCGATCGCGCAATAACCGAAGATGTTGTCCGCGGTTCCGCTGGTGGTCGCGGCCGTCGAGTCGTCGAGATTCTTGCCGGTGTCGAAAGCGAACGTCGTCGCCGTTGCCGCGACTCCCGAGCCCTCGTTCACCTTCGCCTTGATGATCGCATGCGCAGCGCGTTGCCAGTACACGTAGCGGGCGTTGGCGCGGTCCCACTTGAGAATCCACTTCTCACCCGACGCGGGCAGCCAACCCAGCGTGTCGTAGCAAGTCACCCGCGAGTCCGCGAGCAAGGCCGGCCGCCGCGCAGAGAACGGGGAGCCTGCCGGATTCAGCGTGGCGTCATACGTGACCTTGGCGGCGGCAGGCGAGCCGCTGAGGCTTTCGGCGCACGTCCCGATAAAGAAGTCTACGGGGTTCTCCATCGACACAATGCGGTAGCCAGGAACGCCGGTCGCGTTCCAGTTGTCCGTAAACTTGACCGCATCCCCACGGTAGCCGTGCCACACCACGGCCGCGGTGTCAGCATCCGTGTACGCCGCCTTGCCGTAGTGCTGGCCGTAGGCGCCGCTGGTCGCTACCGCTCGCATGTCGACGACGTAGAACGCCGTGGCCCCTGAATTCAGCGTGCCGTCATCGTTGACCGGCTTGGCTAGCTTCGCGGTGTCCGCGTAGGCCATGTCCTGGGTTAGTTCAAACGGGATGACGAGGCTACCGGCCGTGCCGCCGCGTTCGGTAATCCACTGCTGATTATCCTTGCGTTGGCTGAGAATCACCCATTCGTTGTCCGCGTAGGTTTGGGCGTACTGGTTCTGGCCCGTTCCCGTGCCGCCAGTGGGCGCGGTTCCCACAAGTGCGATGGCGTTGTCGAAATCGAAGGTCGGATCGCCCGAGGCGACGCCGCTGGCTTCGTTCACTTGGGCGTAGATGACGTTGCCACTGGCGGCGCCGGTTTCCGACACCCGCACCACGCTCACGCTGCCAACGGTTTCCAGGTCGCCCGTGATGACGTACCCCGAGCCACCGGAGGTCAGCAGCCACGATCCCGAGACCGGCCCCCACTCTTGGTCAACGGCTGGCGTCGCGGCGTTGTTGTAGCTCGCCTGCACGCCCGGCGAACGCGAGCCCATCCCGTCGCCGTTGTACGGAATTTCGTAAGGGCCGTTGATGATGTACTGCCGCCCCGAACCATTCGGTTTTCGGACGCGGAAGTATTCGCGGTTGTTTGCGACCTGCCAGAAATCGACCTGCATCACCGCAAAGGGCGGAACGGTCTCACCGGATGCGTTGTAGAACGGCAGGTTGTAGGGCTGGAGGCTCATATCGTGACGTTACGTTGGGCGCGGTCCCTCGATTCGGCGCGGGCCTGCGCTCCGTTGGCTTTACGAATGGCGGCGTCAATTTGCCGGCGTGCAATCGCTTCGGGCTTCTGCTCCCAAGGCGTGATGTAATGGCTGCGCTCGCAGTCCCACGCGACCGTCGTTTCAGGCGTGCTGGTGGTCGAGAATGACCACGTAACGCTGCGCAGCAAGCCATCGGGCACAAACTTTAGGATGCCGCTGTAGGCAATCTGCGAAGCGGGGCGCTTGACGAATTTCGTGCGCAGCTCGTCCAGGTAGTAGTCGGCTTGCTTGTGACAGTCCGTTTTGTTGTCGGTCGCCTTGCCGGACGCCGACGCCGTTTTCTCAATCACTTCGCGGACGATGGAATCAACCGACTCGCGGAAGTTTCCCGCGCCGTAGGTCTTGCCGCGGAGCTTGCTGGTGCGCGAGTAGTAGAGCGGCACGCCCTCGCTGGTGACTTCGTAAGCGGCGACTAACTCCATGTCGTCGGCAACTTCTGCGATTATGCCAATTGGCGTCACGGTCAGCTTAAAAATCGGCTTGTCGAACGTGACGATGCGCAGGTCGTTGTTGATCGACACCGAGCCGTCGTACCGCGTGCCTGGTTGCGTGTTTCGATTGCCGAGGCTCTTGGGGTCCAGGTACACCCCGCGCACGTAAGCGGGCATCCGGGCGCCTGTGAGCGGGTCTTTGTCGAGCACCGTCCCCGTGAACGGTCCCAGGTCTTTGAGGCTCTTGGGCTCGTAATCCGTTCCCTTCAATTCGAGCGGCGAGAATCCGCCAGCCACTTGCCCCGTGATGCGGAAGCAGCGGAACACGCTCGCTTCGGCTAGGTCGCGATGGTAGAGCGTGCGCCCCGTCGCCTTGTCGACGTAGGTTGTATTGAGATTCGCGAAATAGGTTTTGCCGCCCAGCACAAACGGCATCCAACCGCCCGGCGGCTTATAGCTCACGGTCTCGGCTGAAACGTAAGTGCCGTCGACTTCCAACGCCAACGAATCGCCTAGTTCGAGCGCCGACTGGTAGAGCGTATTCCCGCCCGTGATTTCGATAGCGTCGGGGATCGGCGGCGAAGTCTTGGCGTCGGCTCTGGACTTGTGGGCTTCCCCGCGCGGGGGCGCCGTCCCTTTGCCGAGCTTGACGATGTACGCCTTGTCGGTCCACGGGTTGTAGCCGGGCGCGCAGTCGAATTCCTGGCAGAGCCGGTCGAGTTCTTCGCGGGGGCCGGCTGCTCGCCAGAATCGCGGCGGGCGGGGTTTCGACGGGAGGGCGGACACGTTGGCGTCCGACTCCCCGAGCGCCGCGAAAATAATCTGCGCCAACTCACGCGGCGATTTCTCCCGTACCAGCTTGCCGTTCTTTAGCTCGCGGTTGTAGTCGCCGTCCAGGGCATCACCGTACTGCCACTTCCACCGCCGATCTTCGACGGTCCAATTGACCGCCGGGGCTTCCGTCGTGCTGCTGGGGCTCACGGGCGCGACCAGCCGGCATTCGTTCAGCCGCAGCATCGTGCGCCGAAAGTGCAGCTCCAGCGGCCCTACGTCGTTCACGCGGCCGAAGTCGGACGGCGCGGAGATGCGGGCCACGCCTGGCGATGAACCAAGCTCCAGCGTGTACGTACAGCCGTACCCGCGTTTTTGGTCAACGAATTCGGCGTAGGCGTCCGGCATCTGTCACTATCTGGCAATAATTTCGAGAAATTCGGGACAATTTCTTCGCGAGATTGCGTAAGTAATAGTTAGGCATCCGCGTAGTAGCTCACGTCCACCTGCTCTGGCGAGCACCCCAGGTAGGTAATCGTGGGGCTGTAGCTGCCAGCCCGGATGATCGACCGTCCGTAGGCGTTCAGTGTCCCGAACGTCTTGGCCCCCGACGCCGTGGAGAGGTCCAGCGTCGCATCCGTGAACACGGCTATGGTTCGGCTGGCATTGGTCCCCGTGCCGCTCCAGGTGAACGTCCCAGCCTTCACGTTGACGTTATCCAGGTTGCCGCCGCGGGCCTCTACGTCGCCCCCTAGTTGGTTGAGCGTGATGGCCCCGCCGCCGTTCGCCAAAGGCGCGTTACTCACCACCGTGCCGCCGTTGATGGCTAGCGTACTGGCCGCCGTGAACACGGTCGCGTCCCCGAACACAACCAGCGTCTCGGTTTGCTGGAGAGCCACGGCGCCGATCGTGAACGTGTCGATGGTCGTTCCCGACATGCTCGCCTCTTCGGGGTCGATGAGCACGTAGCCACGGCGGACAATCAGCAGTTGAAGCGTCCCGCCCGCAAACTCGATATTGGGCTGCGCGGGGTCTACGTCGCCCGCGTCGATGACCGTGAGAGAATTGATGGATTGGCTGGCCCCGTCGAGCCGCGTGATGCCGCCTCCCCCACCATTCGCCCCGGCGACAAACGTGATGTCCTTCGCGCCCGCCGCGTCGTAGAGCTGCAAAAACCGCGTGCGATATTCGGGATAGCCGGCTTCGTTCGTGGCGGGCAGGCCGATTTCTTCTTCGTAGTCCGTGGTCCGCTTGAAATGGAACGCGAGCGTATTGGTTCGGAAATACGAGAGTCCGTACTTCATCGCTGGCGCGCCCGGCAGATATTCCCATGAGTCGTCATTCGCCGGCAGCGCGCCGCTCAACCAGTTCTTGGCGTTGTCGGCATGGTGCGGACCCGTGGGAACGACCGTCGCGGCAATCGCCAGTGTGCCCGTGCCCGCCGTCGTCTCGCTCACTGTGGCCGTGAAAGGCTGCCCGTCGTCGCGCGTGGAGGTGAGAATCACGGTCGAGCCGGAAAGCGTCGCCTCAAAATCCGTAAATTCGGGAATCTCCTGCCCGCCGATGTTGCGCGTCTCGGTTAAGAACAGCCCCTCGGTTTTGCTGCTGGCGTTGATGGCCGCCACAAGTTCGGCCGCCACGCCCGCCGTCGTCGCCGACGCTACTGTCACCGTGAGCGTTCGCCCGTTGACGATGACGTTTGCCGTATCGCCCGGCGCCCAGGTGTTCGCCACCGTGATTGTCGAGACTTGACGGATAAGGGTGGCGCCTCCCACCCAGGTAGCTGTAGCCATTTTATCGCCTCACTCGCGGCACGCCGAATAACGGCCCGTCGCTCAAGAATTGGTAGGACCAACCAACGCTGGCCCGGAAACTTCCGTCGCCTTGCGGCTCCAGGTTCTTCACGATCTCGGTCTGTTCGCTGTCGAGTAGCTTGGGCCACAGCGGAGCGTTGGGTTCGGGGTAGAATCCGCTGTTCGCGATGATGTCGACCGAGCCCGTCTGCTGCGCCAACACGGGCGTGCGATCGGCCAAGATGTAGATGCGCGGCGGGCCTCGGTCCACAACGTCGACCGCGCGCCGTGGCCCCCCGTCGCCGCGCACTGAAATCTGCTCACGATAGCCCGTCACCGTACTGCCCCGTGGCCCACCGCCACCGCCGGGCGCGAAGCTCGGCAGGTATTCGGCCATGAAGCCAAACGAGCCCTTCAGGTGCGTGCAGTAGTCCGCCCCGTCCTCGGGAATCACTGAGGGCAGTTGCGTGACCATCGTTCCCGAGAGCGTCTTGCTCGAATCAATGAAGATGGCCGATTTCGCCCCGTCGTCTTGGTAGAAACCAACGTCGATCCCATCGCGTGAAACGGCGTTCCAAATCTGATTAAACCGGGCCGTAATGGCCGCTTGCGTATCGCGCACGATGGTGAATTCGACATCGAGAATCGTGGTCATTTTCTCGACGATGACCGTATCGCTGCGCGTGAGCGTGCCCGTTTGGAAGTTCTTGAGCTGCACTTCCCCCGTCTCAAACGCAAAGCTGCCGGCCTTGAAGTACATCTAGACCCCTCCGCGGGAGGGGAATTTGACGGGCGCGGAGTTGCTGATTAGCTTGTAGGCATGAGCCAAGGGACCAATCCGCAGCCCCCAGCGCAGCCGCCCAAGGTGGCCGTGGTACGCATTACGGAAGTTGACCTGTCGTGGCGCACGGTGTTTCGGTTGACTTGGAAGTTCGCCGTGGCGAGCGCCGTCATTAGCATGGCCGTGATGATTCCGGTCTGGATCAACGCCGCAGTCAACCGCTGGCAGGAACACCGCCGCATGGAAGAGATGCGCGAGGCGACCCGCGGTGGCGATGCTGCCAATAAATCTCTCGACAGATTGCTCGGCCCCCGGCCGGAAGACAGAGCGGAGTAGCGAGTTAGCCTCCATTGCGCAGGCCCTCCTCGATGTCTGCGATCTTCCGCACCAGCAAGTTCATCGCATCGGCGAGCTTCTTAATGGCTTCCGAGTTCTTCTTGTAGAAGTCCGCGTACTGAGCCTCTAGCGCCTTTTTCTCCTGCTCTAGCTTCGCCTTGGCCTCCGCGGCCGTCGTTCCGTCCGTTAGTTTTTCGAGTGCCTTGACGACATCGGCGAGCGATGCCGCCGCGTCCTTCAGGCCATCGCCGGCGCCAGCCAGTCCATCGAAGAAGTCGGCGCCCCCACCGGCGGCCGCGCCGTCCTTCGCGTCAATCGTGTCAATGACGCCACGCCCGCGCTCGCCGGTATTTTGGGCGAAGAAATCACGCTCCTGCCGCGTCGTGTCTTGGCCAGCGCGCAGCTTGTCGCGAATGTCTTTGAGTTGCTGCTGTTCAATAGCCGAGAGCCGGCCGAACTGCGCCTGAAACGACTGGAGCTTTTGCTGCTCGATTTCAAGCTGCTGGCGAGCCGAGTCGATGAGCCTCTCTTGTTTCTCAATTTGCTCAATCTTGGCGTCGCGAAGCCGCAACTCGTCTTGCAGCGCACTCTTTTTCAGGGCGTCGATTTCCTTTAACGCGGCGATCTCTTTCTCGTATAGCTCAAAAGCGAAGTTGAGGTGCGGAATCGCTCCTTCGCCGGGATACATCTCCCCTTCGCTTTCAAACTCGCGAGCGCTCTCGTGGTAGGCGCCCGCTAGTCGTTCCAGTTCGGTCATCTTTCCTTGCGCGTCCGCAGCTTCGCGGTAGGCAGCGGAAAGACGCTCGGCCATGTCGAGTGCGGGCCGGAGTTTATCAATCTGCCCTTGGTTGAATTCGCGAAACGCTGCGGCTGCCCTTTTAGCCGCCTCGGCGGCTTCCTCTTCGCTCGTAGTGAACGCATCCCACGCGGCTACCGACGCTAACAAAGCAACGATAATCGCGGCGATGGCAACGCCTACCGGCCCCAATTTGGCCGCGAATGCAGCCGCGCTAATTGACGCTTTGCTGTACAGCTCCCCCATCCCCATAGACTTGGCAATCGCCTGCGCCGCGTTGACGGATTGCTGGGCCTTCGCCATCGCTTCCAGGGCGGCGTTCATCCCGCGGACAATCTGAATCGTTCCCTTAAATAAATCAAAGTACGCTTGCACTTGTGCAAGACCGCGAATCATCTTCGCGAAGGATTCGTCGCTGCTGGCCCCTAGAAGAATTGCGGCGCGACCGAGGCGAAAGAACCCTTCGCCCATTTGCTGCGCGCCGCGCAGCGCCTTCATTTGCGAATCGTGCGCCTTCTCAATGTGCTGGTTGTAGGCAGCCCAAGTTCCAGAATCCGGCGCACCGCCGCGCGAGCCGCCGCCGCCGATGCCGCCACCCATGCCTGCCGCTTGCGCCTGCTGCGCGCGCACCGCCGCCATCTTGGCTTCCTCTGCCGCAATGCGCTGCACGATGGCTAGCTCGGCTTCGCGAGCTTTAAGAATCGCGTCGAGTTGCGGGGCCTTGAGTTCAACCTTCCCTGTTTCCAGGTGGATGATAATTCGGCCTTCACGAACTGTTTCCATGACGCCTCGCTACATCTTCCCAATAGTCACGATCCGCCGTGAGTTCTAAATACTTCCGCGCGTATTCGTCGCACACTTCCACTAGGGAGCGTTGCAACGCACGCACGGCCTGCATGTAGTTCTCGGCCGTGACCAATTCGGGATGGATGCAGCAGGCTTTGGCCCGCTCGCGAATGAGATAAGCGATCCGCTCGGCAATCTCGCGTCTTACATCGCCTTGGCTTTCACGAGGTTGGCTAGAATCTGCTCTAGCCTCGTTTCGTGCTTCGTTCTCAGCCATCGGTCAATGATCTCCACACGCGATAAAGCGGCCTCGATTATACCAGCATTCCGCGTCACAATCCCGTCTTTTGGCCAGCGGCCCGTGGCTTTGCATTCCAGGTAGTGCCGGTACGCCCGGCGGTTCTTTGCGCTCAAACTTCGGGGGTTTTCGGGGGTTCCGTTGGCACACCCGATAGCCGGGACGCGACACGGCGGCTGGTTGCCCGGTGGACGCAACACGGGCAGCAGCTCACCGTGCGCGTCACGGCCATATTTCTGCCGGCGAATTGCGCCGGTTTCCTCGTCAAATTGATACTTCTGACAGACGTTGCAATCGCGTCCTGAAACCGGGGGATGCATCCCGTCGAGCATCACCCCGCCGTAGAGTTTTTTGCGTCGTTCTCCACGTCGTCATCGGTCGCCTCCACGCGCACGCTATCTACCATCCGGTAGTCGGGGATGTCGTCGCCGAACACGATCCCTTGGAAGCGAGCGAACAAGGCGGGGCGTAGCGAGTTGAGCGATTCCGCCGACAGCGGCCGATCCTTGCTCCAAGTGCTCACCCGCTCCATCAGCATGGCGAACAGTATTTTCTTTCGCCCCTCGGGGGACTGTTCTTCTGCGATCTTCTCCAGCCGTTTCTTTTCCTTGGCGGCGTTCGGTCGCGCACCCGGCCGCTCGATGGCCGTTGGCCCCGTGTAGAGCAGCCGTAGCGCGTCGCTGAGCGCCGGCCCGGCGAATGGCCGGTAGGTAAATTCCATGCCGCCATGCACGCTGGGAACCGGGTCGATGCCCACGGTTTCCGTGTATCCATCGTCAATAAAATCGTCCATTGCGTCCTCATGGTCCTTTTGCTGTTAGAGGGTCATGGCGTTAAGTCCACCGTCGCTGTCATTTCCGCACCCAGCGCCGTGCCGCGAATCTGCGCCCGGACTGGCAGCACGATCTCGCCGTTTTGGGTCCGCGCCGAATTGTCGGGAATCTGCACGCGACTGAACGTGAACGTCGTCGAGCACGCGCCGTTCGTGAGCACGAGCGAGCCCGCGGCGCCGTCCTTCGCGAGACTGTAGAGGTTGCCCACTTCCGTAGACGTGCAGGGCACGTTGGCCTCCAGCGTGATGCTGCGCCGGCCCTTGCGGAGAATGTGAACCGCCGTCAACGAGTTGGCGAACGTCGCTACGGCCCCGTTATCAATGGTGAGCGTAAAGTCCAGGATGGTCCGCGCGCTGCTTGCGAGCGTGAGCACCAAGTCGGAGTGCGTGAACGGCTCGGCAGCGACAGAGCCCGAGGGCAACGCGGCGCCAACGAACGTGGCTACGTCCTGCCCTTCGCTCTTGCCGATGATGTCCATCGCGCACGTAATGAGCCCGCCGGCCGTACCCCGGATCGTCATTTTATTGACGATGCACCCCAGGTAGTTGAACACGTCCGCGCCGCGCTCCGCGAGTACGCCGAATTCCACCAAGGCGTCGGCGAGCGTCGGCGAAGTGGCCGTACCGCCGCCCATCACGCGCGTCAGCCATGCCCCAAAGAACGCCGGCGACGGTTCGCAGGTGAGCGTGCCTGCCACTCCGTAGGGAGCGTACCGCGACCGGGAAACGTCCTCGCGCGCCGAGCCCATGAGCCCTTCGGCGTTGAGGATTGTTTGCGTCTTGACAATATCGCTGCCGGGATCGAAGTCCCAGGCATCGCTCGAGCCGCTAAACGTCGGCGTGGCCCCGTTCTCGAACGACCACCGATTCACGTACTGCGCGGTTCCGGCCATTATTCACCTTCGCTTTCGGCGTCATACGCCTCGGATTGCTCAATCGGTCGCGTGGCATCGGGGCCTGCCGGGGCTTCTGTGGCCGCTGCACGCTTGCTGGCCCGCTCTTGGGCTTTCTTCTCGGCGCGTTGCTTCTCGTCCGCCTTGGCGTGGTGGAGGGCCTGGAGCAAGGCATTGGGCTCCTCTTTCGTCCCCGCGAAGTTCGTCTCGCCACCGTCCGGGTCGCGCAGCACCGCCACGGTACATTCCAGGTCGTGGTCGATCCGGCAGCCGTAGCGAGTGGTCGAGTGCTCCAACGCGGCGGGCGGCTTTTGCCAGCCCTTGCTCGCGTCGAAACCGACGCCTCGGACGGGTTGCGGTTCGCCCGGTTCATTTCGTTTGATCTTCATTGCGAAAGCTCCGCTAAGGCGTGGTCGCACGCCGTGTCGACCATCCGCTCAAAAGTTCCCAGGCCGATGCCAACGTGATCCCGCTTGGGCATCCGTGACGTTCCCCGAATGTGGTAGAGCGAGTGCGGTACGTCGGTCCCGAACACGAGCCCGATGTTGCCGTTCTCTTGGAACATCTCGCGGATGCCTTCGTTCGGATTCGTGAGGCTGGCGCGTAAGCGGCCGGTTTCCACCAGGATCGTGCTATGCCCCTTCGCTCGCACGGTGGACGGCGCCAAAGCCGCCCACGGGTCGCCAGCCGGGTCGCGCTGCTCGCCCCACATCAACTGGTGTTCTTGCTCGATGCTCCGCATGGAGCCCGTGAGCCACGGCCCCCAGTCGAGCTGCTCGAAGTCGTGCAGCACGCCAGCGAACAATTCCTCGAGCCCCGCCTGGCCGTCAATGAGCGTCGGTTCGGGCATTACAAGCCCTCCCGATACGGCAGCCGCACGAAGTAGTCGACGATGAGAAACTTCACCATCCAGCCGCGCATGAACGCCTGCTGATTGAGCGCATCCGCCTGGTCGATCTTGCAATCCCGCAGGTCGCCAACGCTGTTGACCAAAAGGAAGGGACGCGGGCGCTTGCTGAATCGGATGTAGGTGGTTTCCCACGCGGCGAGCGCTTCGGCTTCGCCATTGACTGCCGTGCGTCCCTCGGCCCAGTGGAAGGCCAAGAGAAACAGGTAGTGGACGGCGGTTTCGTTGTTCGTGCCCGCGGAGTTGTCCGGTCGCGCCGAGTAGTGGCTGACGGTCGCGCAAGGCGTCTTGTCGTCATCCCGCAAGAGCGGATTGCGACGAATGAGGATGCGTTCGGCCGGGAACTTCGCGAGTTCCAGGTCCGTCAGGATGTCCACCGTGCCGTTCCAACACTGCCCGAGCGCCGAAATATCCAGCGAAGGAACAGGGCCGAACAGAGGCTCGCCAATCGTCGGCAGGACCGCGCTTTCACTCATTGCGGCGGCCCTCCGTCAACGTGATCCGGTAGGGTCCGATGCGCGGCGTGAAAACGTCCGTTATCACCAACTCCGTGCCGTACTCGGTGCGCTCGATGGCGTCATCGACGCGCGGCACGACGGGATCGGCCGCGTCGTCCTGGTTGGGCGGCAAGAGCCACAGATAGCCGTCCGGCTCGTTGGGCGAATCGCCGTGACCTTGCCCCGCCATTTGGTAGTCGGGACGGTTGAGCCCGTTCACCAAGAGCTTCACCGGGTAGCTGACGAGCACCACGCCGTTCGCATCGCGGCGGTGAAGAATGGCGTCCTCTACGCCTTCGTGCGTTTCCCAGTCCCGTGCGTAGAGTTGAGCTATAGCCATCAGGTGTCGTACTCCTGGTACAGCTCAAATCCGCCCTCCTCATCGGCAGTCGCCTCGCGAATTTCTTTCTTGAGCCATTCCAGTTCGCGGTACAGGCTGTCGATCTTCGCGACCCGCTCGGGGTCGATAGGTCCGTTGGCGTCCGGCTGGTCCAGGCTGTTTTCGTTTTGCAGAACAGCCAAGCGAGCGCCGATGTAATTGCGGCGCGTTATCAGGTTCTCGCGGTAAGTAGCCACTCACTCCCTCCCGTGGCGGAGGGTTAGGCGGTCTTGGCGTGCGGCGGCTTGGGCGCGGGCTGCGCTGCCTTCGCGCGGGCATCCCACTCGGCGTACCGGGCGTTGCGCTGGGCCTCCATCGCATCCTTGGTATCGCCGTGCGGCTCGACCTTCACGGACACCTTGTAGGCTTTCTCTTCGCGGCCCTTGAAATAAGCCGCCTTGGCGTCGCCCTCGTCCGAACAGTTCTCGACGATTGCCGGCGCCATGCCTGAGCCGAGCCTGCCCGTGGGCGTGACCTTGAACGTCTTGCCCACCATCGGCTCGGAGGGCGGGAATCGGCGCCCCGTGAGCGGCCAAATATCCCGCAGCCGCGCGTGGGCCTTTTCGGCGTCGAGCGCCTCGGAGCGCATCTTGACGGCCGGCTTCTCACCGCCGCCTGGCTTGCCGAGTTGGCTCCGCAGGTCCGACAGTTCGGCTTGCGCCTCATCGGCCTTGCGCTGGCTCTCGTTGGCCTGCTGCTCCAGCTTGGCCAGACGCTTCTCCAAGTCCTGCCGATCCTTTTCGGCCTCACCTTGCGCACTGGCAAGCGCCTTACTGCGGGCAGCCTCTTCCTCGGCCTTGATATCTTCTTGGCTCTTGTCTTTGGACATTGCCGCGATCCCTTGTCTGGTGAGTCGCTAGTAAATTGAGGGAGGGAACTACGCCGTGTGCTTCTGGACCAAGCGGGGCTCGCGAACTGCAACCACCGTCTTGCGCCGCACCTTGAGCCGGAACACGATGTCGCGCGAGAAGCCAACGCCCGAGTTGCGGTCCTCAACGAATGTCTGGATGGGCCAGTAAACCCGCTCGACGAACGCGCCCTTGAAGTCGCCGCGGAACCAAGTCGTTTCGCTGCTGTCGATGCTCGCCACGTAGGGGCTCGTGAGCGGCTGGAAGTCGCCGCCACGCGCCGCCAGCGGGTTGCCGGTCGTCATCTCGATCTCGGCAGCCGTGAGGTCGCCCGTCCGCACGGTCGACGCATTCGCCATCCGCCACGCCTTGACCCACAGACCCTCGGGAACCAGCATCCGGCGCGGTCCTGTGAACGCGATAGGCTCGGCTGTGTCGGGGTCCGTGATGCCGGAGAACGCGAGGTCCGACGCCTCGATGGACTCGTAATCGAGCAGCGGGTTGGTCGCGATGAGGTTGTCGAAATCACCCTGCGTGTGGGTGTTGCCGTAGGTGTTCTGGATCGGCCCGCCGTTGCGCTTGTACGTGTTGGTGATGCCGGTCGCGACGCTGATGCGCTCCTTCTCGCGCGACAGGGCCATCGAGTCCGCCGCCTTATTGAGGTTCGACAAAAGCTGCGCCGTCTTGTCCTCCCGAATCAGCTCTTCGGTGGCCGCGACGATGAAGCCTTCCTTGCCGATCTCGGGAAGCTCGATGTACTGCTTCCCGACGCCGACGATGGGGTACTCTTCGCCCTCCCCAACGTCTTGCGACTGGTCGCCGATCATCGTGATACCGGGCATCATCACCCGGAATTGGGTGTCGGCGGGAATCTCCGTCACCAACTGGTCGCCAATGAACTGGACGTTGGCGTGAGCCGTAAGCGTATCCGCGAACGCAATCTGCCCGAGGATGTTCGCGAAGTGGGCCGTGGTGAGCGTGTCACCGCCGGCTTCCATGAGCACGCCGCCCTGCCGGCTGCGGTCCATTCGCTCCGTGAGCCGATGTCCGACGCTGGCGCCGTCCTGATCGAAGATCATGGCCTCAGCGAGCGAGCGCACCGAGAACCGATTGCCGATCTCGCCAGCGCGGCGGAGCGTGCAGATTTGCTCCATGCACTCGTGATACCGGCCTTCGCGCATGCGGCTTCGCAATTGGAGGGCGAAGTCCCTGCATTCATCGGCAGTGTTAATCATCGCTATGGTCCCGGCGAGAGTGGATGGTGAATTGAGGTTGAGGGGTGCGAGGCGACTACTGGCGTTTCTTGCTGAACACGGCCAAGTCAACCTTGAGAACTTCGCTGTTCGCGCCGCCCGCCTTCGCGTGGATGATGGCCCGCAGCGCGGTCGTGCTCGCGTAGGTGATGCGATGCGTCACGCTCGCGTCGCGAGGCGCGGCTTGGTACGCATACGGATTGACGAGGTTGTTCCCGCCGGACGTGTCGATCCAGGGGATGGCCTCGAATTCCGTGGCGCTGATCGGATTGATTTCGATGCCCAGCGTTTGGAAGCTGGCCCCACCCGCCGTCTTGTCGATGGCGTGAGTCGTGGGCGTGGTCGTGTAACTGGAGCGGAAGTTCCAGCGGGTGCCGCCGTCGACCTTGTACCAGCACGCGCCGGTAAAGTTCGCGATGGGGCCGGCGCCGTCGTCGATGAGCATGTTGGCCGTACCGGCGGCGCTCATCAGGCCGAACAGAATATTGGCATCGTCCGTGTTCGCCTCGGCGTACTGGATGCGGGCAATCAAGAGATGCGGCACGCCAGCGCGCATCGATCCAATGGCGTTAGTGTAGATGCCCGCTTCGTTGTTGTCCGTGGCGCCCGTGGTGATCGTCACGACGCCGTTTTCGTCGTCGGCGTCCTGCGCGACAGACGCGCCGCCGTCAGCCGCCAACGCGGTCCAGCGGTCGCCGGTGACGTAGCAATCGAAATCGTCCTTCCACCCGCAGGTGAGCAGGGACGGCTTAGCTTCCGGCAAAAGGTTAATCAGGTCCATCGTCTTGCCTGCGGGAGTGGAGTGGACGGGTGGTTCGGTGTGAACGGCGGACTAGTTGGCCTTGGCGAGCTTCGATTCAGCACGCTTGAGGGCGTTGACCCAGCGGCTCTCGTAAGCCTTGCTGGGGCCATCGCCTTCACCGCTGCCCGACGCCGGTGGGCTCTGGCCGGGGCGGTCGAACGGACGACTCTCGCGTGCGGTTGCGTCTTTCTTGGGCCAGCTCTCCAGGAGCGCCTTGCGGTCGCTCTCGGCGGTCGCGGCCAACGTCTTGACGCGAATCTCCGTGGCCTCGCGACCCGACTCCAGGAGCAGCGTCTTGGCCTCGCTCACGGCGAGCTTGGCTTCGATGCTCTTGAGACGGTCGCTCTCGGCAGCGGTGCCCGTGGCGCCGGGAGTCTCTTGCGTTGGCTGTGCGGCCAGGGTATCGGCAGCGCTCTTGCGAGCCTCGGGCGTCTCGGCCATGAGGGCCGCAGCGACAGCTGCGTTGATTTGTTCGTCGGCGGTGGCGCTCTCGGACACCGTGACTTCGGTTTCGTTAGCCAGCGCCTTGCGCGTGACCATTTCCATGAGCACCTTGCGGAGCGGAGCGGATTCGCTCGCGGACTCAACGATGCCTTTGACGGTCACTTTTTTGGTTTTCATGCTCGTGTCCCTGGACTCAAAAAGGCCCTTGGTGGCGCCCGGATCGGCGACTAGATCGACGCTAAAAACTTCGTTGATGCTCTCGACGACATCGAATCCGTCGACTTTCTTGAAGTCGCAATCGGCGACATGGGAGAGTCCGAAGTCCTGCCAGAACTTAGTGGCGGCTTCGGCGATTTCGCGGAAGTGCTTGCCTTCCTTGCGGAGCCGGAATTGCGAGGCGCGGAGCCCGCCGTCGCTATCGCTCTCGATGCCTTCCAGAACGCCCACCCAATCGCGGAGGTCGCGGTCCTCTTGGACTTCGCTGCGCCGCGGGTGGTTGATGTAGACCTTCGCGCCTTCGTACTTGAGACGGTCCCGGTTCAGCACCGCAGGGCCGTACTTGCGCTTGTTGGCCGATTCGTTCCCGATGATCTTGGTGTTCGGGATAACGCCCGTTTCCAAGATTTGCTCGAACGTCACGTTCGGCTTGGTGGTTTGCAGCGCTGTTTCGTGGATGCGGGCCATGCCCTAAATCTAGAGGGGGCAAGCCCAAGAAACGTCGCGCTGATTACTATGCGTAGTAAGGTAATCAGCCTGCGGCGCTCGCCTCAGTTTGCGTCCAAGTGTGGCCGCACTTCTTGCATTTGCAGTAGCGCACAATGGCCATCGTCCGGTAGACCCGCGTGTTCGCCGACTTGCACTCACGGCAAGGATCGGCGAACACCTGCGGGTCGCGGCGCGGCGGGCGTTCTTTCGGCGTTCCTTCGCTCGCAACTTGCACCGTTACGCCCCCGGTGTGCGGATAGAACGTGGGTCGATCCCGACCCCGCCGCCGTTGACGCGCGGCTGTCGAGCAGCGGCCTCAAGGGCCAGCCCTACCGCCACGGGCCGCCCTTCCTTCCACTCGATGCACTGGGCGAACGTCTTGCCGAGCATCGAGGGCGATTCCTTGACCTGGAATTCCTCGCCGTCGTACATGAGCACGCGCGAGCCGCCGTCCTCTAAGGGCCAGAAGCGGCGAACGTCGTCCGGGCGGACGTTGATCTCGCCACCCTCCAATAAGTGCATCGTGACAATCGGATACATGGTTTGCGTCCTTCCTAAACGGGAACAGAAACGAGATTTGCGTAACGTGTCGTGCAGTTGCATCCCGGCGCGTTGCCGGGCTCGCGGGTTGCGAATTGGTGGCCGTCGTCAGTCTCCAGGGGGATGAGTTGCCATTGGCTGCGCGGGATGTTCGCCATGCGTTTGCAGTTCACGCACACGCCGCCGCGTGAGAGTTCTGGGTGGATGTCCCACGTATCGCTCGCGCTCAGCCCCACCGTGGCGTCTACGCCCGCGTCGCCCCCCGCATTCTGCGCGGCCGTGACTTCGTTGTTCGCTGCCGACGCGGCCTGGTTCGGCCCCAGGGCCTTGGCCACCTCTTCATCGAGCTTGGCTTGGTCGATGCGGAACACCTCGGCGGGCTCACCCTTGCGGAGCGTCTTGAGCCCCGCCTTGGCGGCTTCGTTGCGCATCCGCTGCGCAAGTCGCTCGATCCGGCGCTGTGCGCTGCCCACGTAGGACGCTGCGAAGTCTCGCGATCGTTGGGCCGCGTAGGCTTCAGCCGTGTTGTCCATCCTGCCTATGAGCGTCGCGTCTCGCGTCATGCCGGATTGGCCCGTGTGGTAGTTGGCGCTGGCGATGAACAGCAGGTACAGGGCGGCGATGGTTTCGTTTTGCGTGTCGCGTTCCATCTCTTGCCAGAACGATTCGGGGATGAGTTCCCAGCGGGGCGGGTTGCCTAGGATGGCCAAGAGCTTCCTGCGCTGGTCAGCATTCAGACGCTCCAAGCGCCGGGCGAACTTACCTTCCAAGGTAGCGCGGTTGGGGAGTTCCATCGTTCAGGAGAAGTAAGCCGGGTAGGTTGACGGTGTACCACGCTCAAAAGTCACGGGTTTGGATTCGTCGTCGTCGTCGACAGTGGCGACGATTCTTTCGTCGCTCTCGCACAAGCCGTTGAGCAGGCCCAGTACGCCTAGCGTCGGTTTCCCAGCGGGACCGCCCACGACAATCGACGGGTGTCGCTCAATAGCTTCATTGCACGGAACCCGAATGAGGATCAATCGCCTAATCGCATCGGGGGCAAGCTGCGAAGCTTCATTCAGGAGGTCAACGATTTTCTGGATCATCACACGGCCCTCGCAACGGCCCGTGCCTCTTCGATCGTCTCAGCTTCCAAGACAGCCTCGGCGAGCGCGGCGTCGATGACGGACTCGCGGGAAGGCGGAGGGGCTGCCCCGCCGGGAGCACCGCGACCGGATGCCGCGGCTTGCTTAAGGGCCATCGCAGCATCTTTCTCTTTCTGCGCCTTCACCTCGCCAGCCTTCGCCACTGCGGCTGCGGTCATTTCCTCGGCAAGTTCCGGCGACATGCCGATACCCGTGAGCAGCCCAATGGCAACGATCTCTGCCGTCGTGCCGTCAGAAACTTGGTGGAGGATTTCCGCAGCAGCCGTGACCTGCGCGCCGTTGAGCGTGGAGCCCGTGGCCATACGCCCCGTGTCGACGCCCTGCTGAGCCGCCTGCTTGCCCTCAGTCCCGCCCGTGCCATCGCCCGCCCCTGGAATCGGCTTGCCGTCTGCATCGACCTGCGGGGGCATCGGTTGCCCGTTAGCGTCAAGCTGCGGAGCGTTCCCCGTTTGAGCGGCCCCTTGCTGAGCCAAGGCACTCTCGCCCTGCATGTTCTGACTGCCGGTGAGCCCTTCCAATTCGGGAACCATCTCGCGCCGCAGGTCCACGCGCACCTCATTGCCGTCGATGATGCCGCGGTCAAAGCATCCGAACAGCTCCGCGATATGCTGAGCCTTATCCCGCGTAGCCACTTCCGGCGGCTTGATATTGAGGTCGATGAGCGCCACGAACTTCGCCCAATCGCTACACCACTTGCGGAAGCGGCCCCGGTCGTGTGCGATCTTGAGGGCCTTCATCAACAGGTCGCGGTTGTGGCCGACGTAGTACCGCTGATCCCCTTGGCGGGCCTTCACGAACGGGCTCTCTGCGACTAGCGAGCTAGCGTAGTTTTCATTCGATGCGTCGCCCGAAATCATGTACTCGGGAAACAGCCACCGCACGCCGATACGCCGCATGATGGCAGCGCGGGCTCCGTTGTATGCATCGCTCTTAGGGGCGCCGAGCGGCCCGGTGGTGAATTCGCGGCCCGCGCTCACGACCTTCGTTGTGCCAGGTCGGATGCGGTTGAGCGGTCGTTCGCCGCCGCGGTTCTTGGCGACGGCTCGGCTGAAATTGTCCAAGGCGTCGGAGAACTGAGTCTGAGCCTGTTCCTTGGTCGCCCCCTCAGGCAGCGTCTCAAACCACGGGATGGCCGCAAGGATGGCCGTCACCACGCCCACGTTAGTGTTGATCTTATCCTCGCGCTCCAGGTCCACCGCGACCGGGAAGAAATCGCTAATGCCAATCTTCGCTCGGGCGGGTACGTTCCGGTTGA
This sequence comes from Planctomycetota bacterium, assembly GCA_031407585.1. Taxonomy (GTDB): domain Bacteria; phylum Planctomycetota; class Planctomycetia; order Pirellulales; family Lacipirellulaceae; genus Lacipirellula. Next base: position 18,437 of record JANOIK010000519.1, read on the forward strand.
AAAGGTGCAGGCACTTATCCGACAGCGGCCCTTCGCTCATCGGCCACGCGGGCATGAAGTCGTACTCGCTCCCCGTGTCGTCATAGATGACGTGGTAGCCGAGGTGGCGCTCGTGGTCGATGCGGCCCATGCGCTCATCGAAGCCCGTCAGCACGCCGAACGTCCAAGAGAACGCCGGCTTGCCGGCGGGCGTCTGCCAATCAGTCCCCAGGAAGGCGTCAAGCGGCGACCTGTTCTGCGGCTCGCGCAGGTTGTCGGCATCGAGCCGCCGCATGTCCACAAGGCCGTCTGGCGTCGCGTACATCGCTACGGGCGAGCATCCGTCCTCCCGGCTCGCGTCGTGAATCTCGCTATCCAGTACGCCTATGAACTTGTTGCGTTCAATGATGGTGTCGAGCACCGTCTGCACCTCCGCGATAAACTCTTCCGCTGGTTCCTCCCCGTACTTCGCGATGACTTCGTACTCCCACTCCCCGCCCATGACGTAGACCTGGAGGGCCTGCATGGCGCCCACGGCAATGGAGGTGAACGTGCCGAGTTGCCGGCAGAGCGAGCGCATCTTCTGGAGTTGGAATTCGTGCTCGTAGTAGGGCCAGTACCGCCCCTCATCGCGACTCTGAAGCGTGGTGATGATGCGGCCCTGAATAGGGATGCCGCCCGTGTAGGTCGCAGGCTCTTGGCCCGTGCGGACCATCGACCAACTGCCGTCGACTTCCTCGGCGGCTTCGCGGACGATGCGCTCGAATGACTCCACCATGCCCTGGGCGGAAAGCGCGTCCACGAGAGTGAGGTCGGTTCCGGTGCTCATGGTGCGTACACCTCATCCTCGGCAGGGGCGGACATGGAACGGGCTAGGATTTGGAGGCGACGGATTGCCATTTCGAGAGCGTCGGGGCCGTCGTCGTAGTCGCCCAGCGGGAAGTCCCGCAGTTGCTCAATCAGCAGGTCAACGCCCGGCGAACCCTTGTGGAACAAGAGCCGCTTGGGGCGCAGGAATCCGCCCAACGTGCGGATGCGCTCGTGCTTCTTGGCGTGGTTCTCGATCAACTCGATGGACCACGGCACAAGCCCATTGACCCGCGTGTAACGCTCGAATTCGCCGGCAATCAGGTCTTGGAAGTTATTGGACTCAAAGGCGATTTCGTCGGGCTGGTAGGCCACGCCCATGCTCGCCGTGTCGGCAACAATGTCTGAAACCGGACGACGGCACAAATCAGCGTCCACGTACACGTTGCCGTTGTGCAGCCCCGCGAACACGATGGCCGAGTAGTCCCCGCCCTTGACGCCCTTGCTCGCGTCGACCGCGATGGTGGCCAACTCAAACGCGCCGGGCCACGTCTCGGCGATGATGCCGTGGAAATACTCGTCCGGCCATTCGGCGTTCTCATGGCTCGGCGGACGCAACTGATACTCAGCCGCCCAGTAGTACGGGGAGGCTTTCTTCTCTTCCAGTTCCTCCATCGGCCAGCGCTCCGGCCAAAGAACTTCGCCGTGCCCACGCTCCAGCGAATCAACGGTCGCGTCGGCTTCGGTTTCAATCACGGCGGGTAGGCTGATTTGGTGCATGCTCTTGGTGAGCTTTCCCGAATGAATGCGGGCCAAGTAATCGTCTCGATGCCAAGGGGTCGCACCTACGATGCAAATGCCGCCCGGCTCCATGCGGAACCACGCGGTCGAGCAAAGCCACTCCCAGGTTTTCTCGCGGTACGTTTCGCTCTGCGCCTCTTCGCTGTTCTTAATCAGGTCATCGAGTATCAGCAGGTCCGCCCCACGGCCTGTCTGCGAACCACCCACGCCCGAGGTCCGCATGCCCCCGCCTTGCAAGGTCCGCCAGTTGTGGGCCGCCGACTTGTCCGGGTCGATCCCCGTTCCAAACACCTCTTCCGCTACGTCTGCAAAAGCATCGCGGGCCTTCCTGCCCAGGTCCGTTGACAGTTCCGCCCCGTGGGTGAGCAGCATGACTTCCTTGTGAGGGAAGTGGCCCAAGTACCACGCGGGCGCCCAAACCGACATTTGCGTACTCTTCCCATGCCGCGGGGGCTCCCTAATCAGCAGCAGTTTCTTGCCGAGCGACCCGTTGACCAACCGAACGATCTCACGGTCCACCATTGCGTGGTGCCGAGCCATTGCCCATTTGCCCCGCGTGACCGTTGCCGCCATGAGCCCCGGACTTGTCCGAATTGCCAAGCAATCGTTGTCGCTGTAGTTCTCCATACGTTTCGTCGCTGCGGACTTCCGCCAAGGCGGCCTCTAGTCGTTCCTCGCGAACACGCACCTCGTGCTTATCCGCCACGAGCTTGTCAATGAGCTTGTGCTGGTCGCTCTGGTTCTGTGACTCCATCCGCAGCAGGTTGGCCACAGCCCCATTGACCACGCGCCCGTCCTCGTCCTCCAGGTTGCCGAGCGTGGCTGCCATCGCTGCCTGCTTAGCTGCCCTGGTGAGCCTCCAGCGACGACGCGGATTGAGCATCGTCGCCACGATCTTGTTGTGCTGGGTTGGATTGAGCCCGCCCGCAGAATCCCCCTTCCCCCCAGGTGCGCCGCTGTTGGAACCGTTGCCATTCTTGTTGTTGAAGTCGACCATGCGCCCTCAGTCGTACATCCCAATCACAACGGCTGACGTTGCCGCGGTGATCTTGTAAGGGCTCCAGCCCAGCCGGTCGCCGCGGACTACGTTGAGCGCGGCAATCGTGGTCCCGTCTTGGTTTTCAATAGCGATCGTCCCAGTCGTGTCGATGTAAACATCCCGTGGCCTTGGGCTGAGGACAGAAGCCCCTGGCGTGATTGTCCGTAGGTGGGCCACTGGCCCCGTGCGTTGCGAAACTCCTGGCATCGCTGCCCCCTTTCTATTGCACGCGCTCGGCGATGAGGTAAACGGCGTTCACGTCGATGGCTCCGGCCCCGAGCGTGGCTGAGACATTGCCAAACACCGTGATTGCGTCGTCCGCGTTGGCCGTGGTGTAGTAAACGTCGAAGGGAACCCAGCCCCAATCGTGCGTGAGCGTGGTCGCAGCGGGGAGGTCGATGACGTAACTGGCGTCAGTCACGTCGGCGGCCGTGTTATTGGTGCGACGTAGCTTGACCGTCGCCGTCTCGGCAACCACCGTGGCGCCCGTGTACGTGAGCTTCACCCGTCCACTGAGTCGATACGTGCCGGCCGTTGTGATGGTGATAACGGGGTCTGTGGTCCCGAGGTCGATTGCGGCTGCGGTGTTAGTGAGCGCGTACTTAACGCCAGCCCCGTAGGCGGTAAAGCGAGTCGCCGCGACCACGGAAGTTCCGCCCACCGTGAGCATGTTCGCTGGGATGGCGAGAACGGGGGAGTTGTCGGGCGTCAAGCTGCCGACTGTTCGGTACACGGCGTCGTCCAAGTCCCAGCACTTAAAGAGGGTCGGGCGGGCTGCGAGTTGGCCGGTGTTCACGTCCGCCTGGACCGTGGACGCCAGCGCGCCGAGAAGCAAGAGCGATGCGAGGTAACGAAACATTGGGGACTCCTGAAGGGGGGTGCGAATGATTTGTTGGGGGGCTACTCCGGCTCGGCCTGCACAATCACCTGCCCATACACCGCGATAGGACCGCCGCCGTTGGTGTTGGTGATCGTGGTTTTGATCCAGTGCCCTGCTGCTACGGGCGTGGCGTCTGCGGCAACGCTGATTTGCACCTTGGCCACTTTCTCGCCGTGCCCGATGGCCGTGAGGGAGAAGTTCGTTGTGGCCTCTACTTCGGTGGGTGTGTTTTGGGTGCTGATAACTGTGCCGGGCGCTAGGATGGCGGGGAGGTCGCAATCCCAGCCGGCTCGAATCGTTTGGGCTGTTCCTGTAACCACGTAGAGGGGGTTGGTGCTTCTGAGCGTGCCATCCCCTGCGCGGCGGAGCTTCCAAACGTGACCCACGGGCTCGAGGTCGCGGTCATCGGGTTCGGCGGCGCCAATCCCGTCAACGCTCGCCTGGCTGGCCCGTGTGGCGGGGGTGAGGTCAATCGCTCCGATGGCGTCGCCCCAGTCCGTTGGCTGGCTCGCCCCGCTGAATACGAACCACTCGTACCCGTTGGCGTCGTCGAGCGTGCCCGTGTAACGGCCCAGATTGGGCGCCGCAGGGTCGTCGAGCAGGATGCGGTATCCCGAGCCAGAGCCGCCCGTGGACCAATTGGCGAGGCTTTGGCTGGCCGGGAAGGCGTACAGCGTCTCGCCGGCGTCGGCAGTCCAGTAGACCGTGTGTGTAGCAGCGGATGCGTGCCCAGCCAGTAGGGCGAAGGCCGTGAGCGTGGCGAGAATGCGGTTCATGTTTAGTCCACTTCCCAATCTGTGGCGTTGTAGGCGACGTAAGAAACATTCGAGCCAGCCGCGAGCGTGACGGCCGTATCAACGCCCGCTCCTGCGTTGTCGCCAGAGGCTGGGAAGATGCGGAGCGTTTGCGCGCCGTTGTTGATGATCGTGACGCGCATTCCCGACGCCGCACTCGGGAGCGTCACCGTATCGTTGACATTGGCGCAAGTAGCGATGGCGTTGACTTCGGAAGTGAGCGCGCCTTGCCCTTGCGTCTGCGTCGTGCTGGCCGTGATTCCGGCCGTGACCTTGCGACGGGTGAGTCCGTTGAGTTGGATGTTTCCGTTGGTGGGGCTGAGAATTACGTCCCATCCACTTCCGCTACCTAGTACTAATTGCCTGTCAGCGGTGAGCGTGAACTGCGAGCCAGCGGTGCCAATAGTTCCGCCGTCATTTGCCGCCGCGGCGTCAATCACCAAGCTCGTGTGCCCCTGAAGCCACGGGGCGCCAGTTGCGTTGGCCGCGAGTGCAAGGGCCGTTGCGATGTTTGATCCCGGCGTGACGCCCGCCCATGTCGTAAGGTCGCTGTCGAACGCCTGCACGTTGGTTCCGATGACGAGCCCCAAGAGCGTCCGCATTGCGGAGTAGTCCGCAGCACCCATGTACGAGACGACGTTTGCCGAAAGCGCGTTGAGCCCCGTGCCGCCGCGAGCGGCCGTAAGCGTGCCGTCGAGCAGGTCATCCAGGTCCGTATCCCACGTTCGCGCCGCCGTCCCCGAGGTGTCAATAAACACGCCCCGCGTATAGTTGTAGGTGACGGCAACCGGATCGTCCGTTTTAACCGGCTTGTTGGCGGAATTGATCCCAAAGAAATTCACTACCTTGCCAGTTGAGTCGCCGATATCCTGACTCTTGATAGAATTCGTAGCGCTCGCACCGGACGCCAGGGTTACGCCGTACAAATTTAGCGTCGTGGGTCCGAAGTTATCTTCGCCGATGCGAACGGACGATTGCGACGCGGCTAAGCCCGATTGGATGCCGCCTTGAACGTGCAAGTCCGCGTCGGTCGCGACGTTGATTTCGCCGATGATGCGCGCCGCCCTAACGACCGCATACGTCCCGTCCACTCGCATCGCAATAGGGCTCGCTAGCAGGCTCTTAATCTCCTGGGCCTCGATAACTTGCTGCCCCGAAGTGGGGTCCATCGAGAGTTGCAGTCCGTAACCGCTCGATCCGCCCGCCGAGTTGCCGTTGCCGGTAATCGTAAGCGCGCGAACGAACGTCAAACCGCTTGTGCCGGACGTTTCGATGCCGTCGCCGCCTCCAACTATCGTTTTTACTTCCGCCCGCAAGTTGCCGGCGTCATTCCAAATGGAGTCGTAGTCGTCGCTCGAAACGAGGTCCGCTGTGAGAGTGAGTGTTGCGCCCGAGGAAAGGTAGATGCCCGCCTTTGCTGCACCGTTGCTACGAATCTCTGAGCACCGGAACGACACGACAGACGAGGCGTGCGTCAGCACAAGCACGCGAGCGTTCCCGCTGGTCGTGCGGAAGATGCCCGAGCCATCGACCGTGAACGTCTTGGCAGCGCCAGCGTCGTCCCAAACTTCCAAGTCCGCCGTTGTCGTCTCGACAATTGCGCCCGGAGCGAATCGCCAATTGACCCCGTTTTTTCCCAACGATGTCGCGATGAGATAAGTCGAGCTGTTTTGGTCGACGTAGATCGTGTCGCCGGAACTGGCCGCAGTTTGGGCCGCCACCAGGGCTGTGCCGTATTCCGCAGCCGTTGAGGCGGCGGTTCCGTAGTAGGCTTCCGCGAGCCCAGTGACAGATTTCCTAACGATGGGGGCAATGCCCGCGAAGTCAACGCCGGTTGATTTCGCTTCAAGCTCGCCGGTGCCCGTGAACCCAGCAACGCCGCTGGCCGGCCATCCGCTGACAATGAAATCGCCCGACACCTCTAAGTTGACGGCGCCGGTCGTGCCGCTGAGCGTAGCACTACTAATCGTCGGCGAGTCCGCAAGCACCGGCGCCCCCGTCCCCGTCTCGCCCGTCTGGAATGCCGCAAAGTTTGCCGCGTTCGGCGTGGCCAACCACGTTGCTCCACCAGAGCCCATGCCGCTCACGCCGGCGAGCGGAAGCCCCGTGCCGTTGGTGAGCACGATCGCGGAAGGCGTGCCGAGGTTCGGCGTGGTGAGCGTGGGCGACGTTCCGAAGACGAGCGCGCCCGTGCCGGTTTCGTCCGACATGCCGGCGATTGCCTGGGCGCTGGTCGTCGCGCGTCCGAACGCGCTCGGAAACGGCGTCCCGGTCGCTCCCCACGCGGGCGCCGCCACAATCCCCAGCACGGCGGCTAACAAGAATCGCAGCTTCACTTCACGCCCTCCAAAAACTCACGCGCAGAAACCTTCGCCAGAATCGCCATGTCGATGCTCGTTGCATCCAAGAGCGGCACGCATCCGCCGGCGCTCAACTGACGCGCCACCACGGCCATGTTTTCGAGCGTGTGACGGATAGCCTTTTCCGGCGCCACCGCGCCTGTTTTGGGTTCCCAGAAATAGGCTCCCGCCCCGTAGAAGTCATTGCTGAACACGCTGACGCGAAGGCCGGGATACCACGCACGAAACTCTGGCGTGCCCAGAAGCGGATAAAGCTTCGCGGAGTTGGCGTCTTGCTCAATATGCCGCCAGCGGAATTCTTGCGACCATGCCATCCGGCAACGTGAACCCATCCAGTGCGGCGCGGAGAGCGGCGGCGTGCTTTCAATTTGTACTTCGGCCCCGAGCGCCCGCAGCAGCGTCACCGCGCCGTAGTCTGCGGAGTTCGCATCGCTGCCACTGGCCGCATCCACGCCGATAACGACGCCCGCACGCATCAACGGGGCGTAGGTGTCTCGAATCAAGTCCAGGGCGTCAGCAGATGCATCCCACGAATTGTGCCCGCGGACGCGAGCCGCCCAGCCGTCGAGTTCCAAGCCACCCATGTGAGCGACGATCTCGCGACCGGGCAGCGTGTGGGAGCGTGCCGCGAGCGGGAAGTCCGCCAGCCAGGTCTTGCCCTCGTCTCGCGACTCAACGCCGTCCGCGATGCTCCATTCCTTTCGCCACACGCCGACACTTCCGAACGGGCGCTCAAAGTCGTGGATCGCAGACTCTTTCGTCGCCCCGCCTTCGAGCCAGTTCGTAATGGGATCGACGCGGCCGGCGAAGTAGCCCTGATAGTTGGCGAAGATGTTCTTCCCGTTGGCGCGCGTGGGGTCGATGCGCCAAATGCCGCGATTGCTCACGGGCCATTTGTCGACCGGGGAATCGCACATTAAGTGGATCGCGCCAAGGTTCATCGAGTGACTCCGTTGAGCGGCGAGCCAGCGGTGTAGGGGCGGTGTTCGGGGAGCATCAGGTCACGCTTTCCACTAAGGGCCGCAGTTGCCGATAGGTCCAATGGCTCAAGTCTTGGAACGCCGCAGCCCCGTAGGCGTCCGCGATTCGCTCTGCCGAGTGCAGGGCCTTTATGTCCTCACGCGCTCGCCGGCACACTTCCGCTTCACTCCCGCCGATGCGTAGGGACTGCCGCATCGCCGAGTCCATCCGCCGTACCAGCGCAAAGCTGTCGTCGCCCGTTAGCCGCGTGAGCAGCAGGTTGTTGGCGTTCAAGGCGGCGGTGTACGTCGCTTGTTGGTCGTCGGTCATGGTCATTCGTCCGCCTCCTCGGCGTCCGCCGTCTGCCGCTCCTCAATCACGGTAGCGAGCGTCTTGTTTTGCGCCCGAACTTCATCCCCAAGGTCATCCACTTCCGCCGTGAAGTCGTCGAACGCTTCGGTTTGCTTACTTGCCTCTACGTTCCCAGCTTCGATGGCAGACTTCACGCCCAACATCGCTTCCGTGTTTGCGGGAATAACATCGCCGATAAGGTTCATCATCCAAAACACGACGGGCACGATGAGAAACGTGCCGACTCCGACGACGCTGATCCATTGCCAGCGCGACATGCTGCCGCCGGTGTTGCCGGAGTTGACGTTGACGACTGGGTTGGTCGATTCGTCGGCCACGCCTGCGGCCTTTCTGAGTGACGCTAAGAGCTGCGCCGGGTTCGTGGGGCCATTGATCTCAGTTTGCATCGCATCTGGATTCCGTTCGCGTGTCTCTGCCGTCCTTCGGGAGCGGCTACGGAGTTTCTGTTTCAGGCTCGGGAGGGTAGTGTTTCTCGGGTGAGTCGTCGTCGCCCGGCATGGATTCGTGGTGAAATAACTTCGCAGCCGCGGCAGAGCCCGATGGGATCGGCGCCACAATCTCTACCTGAATCGGCTGGTCCGCAGGCGGCTTTGCGGAACCGGCCTGCGCATCAACGATTGCTTGCTTCTTTTGATGCTCGGCGAATCTTCGCTCCGCAGCTTCCGCCGCCGCGATATGAGCCGGCGTCTGCGATGAGTTTGCCAGTTCACGGCTCACCAGCGCGAGCGCCTCTAACTGCAACCCCATTGCGCTGTTGCTCAGCGTATGGGTTTTCTCGCCCGTCTCCTCAATTTTGGCGAGCACCTGAGTCGTCGCTACCTCACGAATTTCAAGCTTCTCCGCGACGGCATCGACCTTGCTCGCCGCAAGCTTTTGACCGGCCGCCGCGCGGGCCTGCTGAACGGCCATGTATGCCAGCAAAATCGGTGAGGCAATCGCAGCCATCGCGAGGATGAACGCGAACACCTGCCCCAAGGTTGACGGTTCAACTTGCGTGGTGAGTTGTGCGAGCATGGGGCGTTACTGGATCGCGGGGCCGTAAACCTGCCAACCCAGCAGTGTCAACAAAATGAACAGCACGATATTCCCGCCGAACGTCGCACGTTCCTTCCACACCGGGCTCGGCGAAAACGCGCCGAATCCGCACACCAGCCAAATCAGCATGATGGCCCAGAAGATTAACTGCTTGGGCATGACGGCCCGCCTTTCATAGTTAAGCCGGCCAGCCATCGCACCCCCTATGGCGGTGGGATGCGACGGCGTGGCCGTGGGGAGGACTACTGCGGGGGCGCAGGCGGCGACGGACAAACGCGCTCACCCGTCACGGGGTCAATCGGGCAGTCGGCAGTGAGCGGCGCGGGCGTGCCTTCATAGGCCGGCGCTGCGGCATGGCTGTAACCGCCGGAGCAGCTCGCCGAGTAGTCGCCCGCACAACTGGCCGCCGCGTGCTCGCCAGCGCAGCCGTAAGCCGCGTGCCGAGCTGCGCGACGTTCACGCCGGTCAGCGCGTCGTTCGGCGCCCCAGACCCAACGAACGAATCCGCGAACCGGGCGGGCGCCGTAGTAGCCTGCCGAGCAGCCTGCGCGGCCGTGACCGACAGCCTGCGCATCCGGCGCGTTCAACGCCCAGCCGGTCACGGAAACCAAAAACAAAACGACAGCGAGAACAGATTTGTTCATCTTTCAATACCTCTAGTTAGAGTTGTTTGATTTCAAAGGTCGTCGCGTTCGGCGTTCACCCACGCGGCGAGTCCGTAAACAATCACTACGACTGCGAATAGGACGATGAATAGGGTCAATTTGGAACCCACCGCTTGTACGTGGTACAGCGTCCGTTGACGCATTGCTTGAACGTCACCCAGCGGCCCGATGCTGCGGGCGCCGCTTGTTGCGTGGCCTGAGTCGCGGGCACGGTCTGATAGCGGGGGGCGAGCTGCGCACGGATCGCGGCACACATAGTGCAGCCTCGCCGATTGCAAACGGCGTGCGTGTACGTCCTGCCGTTCCAGACTGCGGCCGATGGGCGCACGAGTTGGACTTGGGGCCGCGGCGGAATGACGACGGCGACTTCCGCCGGCTTGCCGTACAAAAACACATCCGCCTTTGAGTCAATGGGCTTGTCGTTCACCCAAGGCAGCGGGTGCGAGTAGCTCACAAAGCGATTGAGCCCCTCGATCTTCGGACGTAGGGCGGTCAGCGTTTCCGGCCACAAGTAAGCCACGCCGATGTCCGCCTGCACGTTCACTTTCGTTGAGTCGCCGGTGATGATCGTGATGCGATCGGACAGATCGGCAGCCGCCACGTAGGCCCGCGCCGAATCAGCGACTCTTGGGTCAATCTCCACGCCGACAGCACGCTGCACGCCGTAGTCTCGGCAGGCGACGATCAGCCAACGCGCGTCGAAGCCGCAGCCGTAATCGACAAGCACTTCTCCCGGCTTGGGGTCCAGGGCCTTGAGCCCAGCGCCAACTGCCCCCATCGGAGTAGGTTGCGAGTCCGCGTCCAGGTCCGCTTCGGTGAGCACCTGCGAGGGCTTGGGCGTGGCGTCCACGATAGGCAGAACCATATTGCTAAGGTCAGCAAAATGGTCGGCTGGTCGCGGCTGTGTCACCGCAGGGAGCGTGACGGAGGCGGGGTGCGTGGCGTCGTAGACCGCCCAGATTTCTTTCGGGGTGAGTTCCGCCGGGTCGGCTGCGCAGCAGAGTGCGTGGCCTAGAACCAGGATGGCGCACGCGACGGCGAGTGTGGTGAGTTTGCGCATGACTAGGCTGCCTTTGCTTCTGGCGACTTCACAGAGCGAAGGGCGTAGGCCCAGTTGGCCGACTGACGAATCTGCGATTCCGAATCGAAGCCCCAGCCGCCTTTCATGTCGCCTAGGGCCTGACCCCATCTCAGTGACCACGAATTGGGGTAGCCCATTGCGCGACGGCCGCCGCGGCGAGTTGGCCGAACGTGGCAAATCGAATGCCCCTGCCGTCCGACGACAATCGGGTCTTGATTGCAGGCCGCCGTCCAAAGGCCCGGCAGCGTGCGAATGATCGTTGCCTCCAGGCCGGCAAACTCAAAGGCAGTCCCCTCCCAGTTGGCGGGGTACGGCGTGCGGAAGCCCGTGTTGGGCATTACGGCATCGCCAAATCGGGCGCGGTTTTCGGGAGTGTCGAGCGGAAGAATTCCCCGGTCGTTGATTTCATCCCAGCCATCGCTCACCATCGCTCCGCTTTGAGCGCTGCGGCCGATGCGCTTGTAAAGACTCATGGCCGAAAGTGGAATCACGCGGTCTTTGCCGAACTGACGGGCTTGGCAAATCTCGTGGGCCTGCGCGCTGGCGTTGGCAACGCACGATCCCTCTTGGCCTTGATCGTAGATGCGCGTGACCAGCCACTCAGGGCCGGCGTTGCTTTCGTCCATCGTCTCAATGGCGGCGTCGATTTCACGGTCACTCAGTACGCCGTACAAATCTTCGTAGCTTGGACCGGACGAAAAGAACGGCGCGCCCAAATCTCCGGGCACGTAGAATTCCGCCCACTTCTCATCTCGGAAATCAACGTCGAGAAAATCGTCAATCAGTTCGATCGGCATATCAGCCCCCGTGTGCCTTGAGGACAGCCATCACGCCCGCGGCGGTCGTTGGCAGCGGCTCGGAATGAATCACGTTGCTCGTGGCTGCGTCGAGAATGAATAGGGCTGGCTCTTGCTCGCCCGCCGCCACGAGCTTTGACACCAGCGGGGATGGATAGTCGTCGTCGAAGATGTCGAGCTTGTGGCCTTGCGTCTTGATGTAGGCGGCGACTTCACCCGTGCGGAGCTGCGTAGTCAGAATGCCGATGGCGGGCGTGTTATCCTCCGTCTCGCGGAGAATCACGACGTAACGCTTGCCATCGATGACGGGCGTAGGCGGGTCCGGTTCGGGCGGCGGCTGCGGCGCATTGAGCGCCGCGACCAACTCCGCCACCTTCGCCGGCAACTGGTCGAGCGACTGTACCTTGCGTAGCTCAACCCGAATCGGTTCTTCGGCGTCCGTCCCTGCGAGCTTGCCTTCCGCGTGGTATCCTGAGACTGCTACGTCGAACATCGGGACGATCTTCTCGACCGCCTTGGCGACTGTGGGCAGGGCTTTCAGGATGAGCGTGAGGTTCGCGGCATCCGGGCCGGCGAGTTCGGACAGCGGCTTGGCGGGCGGCGCCTTGCCGACAACTACGTCCTCCGTGTATCGAATCGGGAGCGTGGCCGTGCCTGACTTCACGGTGAACACGGCCGTCAGCGGAAAGCGTCCCTCGCCGGCAGGCCAAAGGTAGATGCCGTGGCCCTCGCCCGGTTGCTTCCGCCATTTCAATGCAGATTCCCATTCGACTCCCGCGAGGTCCACGCCCTCGGGGCACTTGGCTTCGGCCTCCACGATTTCGCCCAACTCAAATCGTTCCGCAATCTCGATTGTCGGCGCCGTCACCGGGCCGGCGGCTTTCGCGGTGGATCGCTCGCCCACCTCGCCGTCGACACTGACGGTGACGACGCTGGACTCGGCTTCCTCGGGGATGTCGCCAACGTCCGCAGCCCGTGCCGCATTCCCCGCGAAGATGGCCGCACTACCCATCGCGTTGCGGCTTGAGGCGTCGTGCTCCCACAACTGCGCAGCGGCAATCGTCCCGTAGAGCAAGGCGGCGCAAAGTGTCGCTTTTCGGATCATGCTTCGCCTCGGTTTGCGTAGTCGGCCGCGGAGTTTAGTTCCAAGGATTCGAGCATCGCCTTTTCGTCCCAACGTGCCTGGGCAAATTCAGGAATCAAGCCGCGCTCCCATCCGTAGCTGCTCGTCAGCGTGCGAAGATCAGCAAGTCGTTTTGATTGCTCGCGGGTCATCGGCGTAATCCTCGATAGAGGGCCATGCGGCGATATCGAAGTGCAAGGCGGCGGTAGTTCTCGGCGCGCCGCTTCTCGCGCTCGTATGCCTCGCGATCAACTGTGGCCGGGAGCGGGATCGTTCGCGCATCCAGCCACTCCACCTGAATCGCGTTCTCTCGATCCGACTCTTTGACACCGCCGCGTACTGGATGCACGTAGCCATTGACCGCGATCAGCACGTAGGGGTCTTTGCCGGGGTGCTGACGCTGCCAGTCTTTGAAGTGCTCGATGAAAGCGCTCAGTTGCACCGCTTCCGTGCGCGGATCGGCAGTCGGCTCCTGCCCGTGCACGAACTGCATCCCGCCCGCAAGGCAGGCCAGTACGGCCAGAAACACGATCCATCGGGTGCGCTGCGCTGGGGTGGCGGTCATGCAGATTTCCTTACCTCAGAGCCTCGAATCCAACACACGACGCCAGCCGCACTACTACGCAGCGCCGGCCTTCACCTCGTCTACGAACGATGCGGCGGACGCGCACACCGAGTCGGCAAACTCCCGGTCGCCAGACGCCGCGACGATGCCCAGCTCCGAACGGATGCGTGCCGCAACGGCTTCCCAGTATTCGATGGTCCGGTGAATGGCGCCGTCGACCGTTTCGTGCACGAATTCGTCGAGCGACTTCAGGTTTTCAACGATCTTTTCCGCCGTGGTCAGCGCGCCCTTGAGCGCCGCTTGAATCAGTTCGTTCATGGAAACGACTCCCGTGTGTGTTTCAAAAAAGTGGCATTTATTGAAAGAGCAGGTCGCGGCCCGATTCCGTGGGAGGGCAATCAGCCGCGACCCGCAGGAGGGCGCTAGGTCTTGGGGATGATGAGCGGCGCGAACAGGTCGAACAGGAACTTGATGAACTCCATGAGTTTGTTCCAATCAATGGCACCGGCCTTGTCCCGCTTGCCGTGCTGCTTCAACGAATCGTCAGCGAACTTGAGACGCTGGGCGTCGGTGGCCGCATCCCAACTAGCAAGCTTCTCCTTGGCCCGCTTGCTTTTCTTGGCCGCGAGCTTGTCGCGCAAGCGAGTGCAGAACTCCTTGCGCTCGGCGAGCGTGGTCGAGGTAATCTTGCGGTCGAAAATCTTGGCCATGACTGACTCTCGGGTTGGGTAGGGGGCGTGCCGCGCGACGCTGTGACCATTCCTTGCAGCGTGGCGCGGATCGCCTCCTAGCTGGGTTGGGGGGAGCGGTGCTGGTTTGCCGATTACCAAAAGAAGAACGCGAGCCAAAAGACAACTAAGTCCTTTGCTCGCGTTGCGGCGGTGGCGGCCGAAGCCGCGTTCAGATTTTAAGGCAGGCTCAAGGCCGGATTCCCACCCGGCTTCCCACTACAGGCTGACATCATCAGCCCGTGAATACTGACTTGGCCTTTTGAGGGGCCTCACTTTACTTTCCCTCAGCTAGGGGCTGCCCCGCTTAGCGGATTTGCAGTCCGGTGCGAACCGGCGTCCCCAGTGCCCATGAACCTGTTGCGAGAATCATACCCCGGTTTGAGGCTTCGCGTCAACACTTCGCCGCTTGGTACGCCGCCGCACGCTATTCGGCAAAGGCTTTTCCTCCAACTCATCCTCCCCGTTCCGGCCCGTAACCAGACGGACCATGCAGCGGTCGAGCCGTAGCCAGTGGTCGCGGGTGATGGGGTGCTTTTTAGTGGCCGTTTCTTGCATCCCTGCCTCCAATTTCCGCCCACGGCTTCGATCTTCCGAGGGGCTTCCTGATTCGGTTCGTGGCGTACCAGCCGTAGCCGTCGTCGTCCTCGAATTCAATAAAGGCGCTGTCGGCGGCAATCGCCTCGATGCGTCCGCAGACTTCCCGGCCCTTCACTTCCACGCGGTCGCCGATCTTTAATGCTTCGCTCATGGTTCATCCGAACTCGATAGCCTGCATTGACGCCAACGCACTACGGATGGGGAAACTGTCGACGATCGGAGTTTCATACGGGTCATCGTGGTGCGCGCCGTCCTTCCCGCCAGAGCGGCGCCAACGCTCGTACCGACTCATGCCGTCCTTAATGCGTCCCGTCGCGGCTGCAATCTCATCGGGGCTCGGAACCCACACGAGTCCGCTGAGTGGAATCCAGATTCGCTCGCCGCCATATTCGGCGTCCAGTTCGACGACCGTTTGCCGGCCTTCGATCTTGCGGAGCGTGCCGCTGGCGAGCGACTTCTCGCATCGCTTGCCGGTCAAGGTGACTTCTACTCGGTCGCCGGGTTTCATGTCGTCGGGTCCTTCCGGGGTTAAGTGGCCGCCCGTACCCGCTGAAGGACGGCAGCGTGGAACGCGGGCCACGAATCAACTTGGTTGTGCCCAACGTCTACGTCATGCGACTCAAAGATAGTCGCCCGTTTGTCCGCGAGCTTGATTTCCGAGCCGTTGATGAGCCCGTTGTCCTGGGTCCATGCTTCGCAGAATTGCACGTTGGCCGGAATGACGATCGTGTGCTGACCGTGCCAGGCATCCGCCAGAAACATCGCGTGAACGTCGCGGCCGAGCTTTTGCAAGTAGCGCGCGGCGTCCACGACGTACAGCCCGCCACGTGAATGCCCGACCACGATGATGCGGTCGAACGGCATGAGCAACTTCGCGTCTCGGTTCGCCGCTTGCTTCAAGTCGCCGGGCTGCATCCGCTGCTTGGTGATGCGGCGCAAGAACACTCCGACGCCGGGGATGCGGTCGAGGATTTCGGCAACGTCGCCGATTCCATCGCTGCGATTGTCGGGCTGAAGCACTCCGCTACAGCAAAGAACGCCGGTGTCGCTCACTCCCCCTCCTTCGCCTGGGGCGGCGCTAGGGGCTCAAGTGCTCGTCTCGCAATGCACGCGGTTCTGCTCATCTGCGAGCCCTTCGCGCCGATGGCGATTTCCGTGTGCCGAATGATGTTGTCGAGCGCCGCCTTCAGCCGCACAATCTCCGCGTCTCTCTCTGCTAAGGCGGAAGTAGAGGCGGCGAGCTGGGCGGAGAGTTCGCGGATGCGGCAGCGTTTATCCTGCGAGACAACCGTTCCATCGGCGTAAATTCGAGAGCCGCAATCGAAAACCCGGATTGCGTACCCTTCGGTTTCCGGTTCGCAATTCGCGCCACATTTCTGGCAGGTGCTCATGTCCCATCCTTTCGTGCAGGAGAGGCGAGGTCGGCAACTACTAGGCGGGCCGTGAGGTCGCGCTTTTCGTCTTGGGAATCCAGCGAGACGCGGTGCATGTATTCCAGTTGCTTCTCTAGACTCTCTATGCGGCCGTCTTTATCCAGAATCGCTTTGACGTTGATGCCGGCGGTGTACTTCAAGTCGTCGAGCGCGCCTTTGTGCCATCGCAGGCTTTCCTTCGCTTCCTCCAACTGTCCGCGTAGGGCGATGAGTTCGGCGGTGGCGGCAAGCAATTCGGTGTGCTGGCCCAATGCGGCACTCAGAATCTCGTTGACGTTCTCGCGTGCCTCGACTTCCCCTGCTTGGGAGGGGACGCGACGCCATTTCCGGCAACTATTCCAAGCGTCCGCGTGTGCGCTCTCGTGACCGGCCTTGGTTTTGCAGACACGCCATCCGTGCTCATTTATTAGGATCAAGTCGCCCTGGCTATCGCGTTCTGCGGTTGCTTCGTAAGCCCAGTCGCCGGAAAGTTCGCTCAGCCACTCACCCGGTTCATCGGGCCAGTCTTTCGTTTCTTGCTCACCGCCTACTAGGGAGGGGACGGGCGGGGCGGCGGGGTGCGGGCCAACTACCTGCAATGTTCCGTCGCGCAGGTCGCGAATTACGTCTTCGAGGTTTCGCACACGACCGGCTTCTACGTCCGCCACGGCTCGCTCTAACTGTTCAGCGTCGGCGGGCTGGTAATCCTGATACTCGGGGAAGCCGCGCCGTTTCAGAATCTCGCACACCTTCGCGAGCACCGCTGGGTCTTGCGGAATTGACTCGGGACCTGCGTGCGCCGCTTCTCGCTGCGCTCGGGACTCAAGAGCATGCAGCACGCGAGTGCGCACCTCATCCGCCGTCAATTCGCTGATGCCCCCCGAGGTCATGGCGTCGTGGTAGAGGGCGTGGATGTCCGGCGGGGTGGTGTTGGGCATGGGGTGTCCGGGGGTTGGAGGGTTAAAACTGCTTGCGTTCCCAGCCGCCGCCGGCTTTCTTGGATTGCTTCTGCTCCATCGCGAACTGGAACTGTGGGAACTTTTCGGCGGCACACTTGATCTTCACGATGCTCTTGTCGTCAATCGGCCCGCCGCCCTTGGCGTCGATGAATTCCATGCTGCCGTCCGCGAACAGAACCGCGAAGTCTGGCGTGTAAAAGCACAAGTCGGCGAGCTTGATCTTGATGCACTCAAACCACCAGTCGATGATTTCACCCGCGAGCTTGCGCACCTGGAGCAACTCGGCATACGCGGTTTCCGTCTGATTCATCACGCCCGGCTTGTGGCGCTTGCCGTACTTCGTTTCGCCGCGTGCTCGGAATCTTGCTTGCGTCATGCGTCACGTTCCATTGGGCGCCAGGCCGGCGCGGGGCTAGGGGGTCCATTCGATCTTGCAGCGAGTGCAGTACAGCTTGCCGTTTTTCCAGACTACGCAAGTCCACCGATGGCAGGTTGGACAGCGGGGGTGTTCTTGTTCTTTCATGGGGTCTCCGGTTTGCAGATTCGTTCACTGAGGTCATCCGCGTTAGGCGGCGGCTTCGTGAGCACTTCTGGGATGGTGATTTTCTTGAGGTCCGCCATGAGCACGCGGCCCAGCTTCTCCGCGCCTTCCTTCAGGCAGTCCGTGAGGTAGGCGTAGGGCGTTCGTTTCTTCTCCGACGATTTCGCCGTGCCCTCTGCGGCCCCGTAGAGCCACGCCTCGGTGTACGGCGCGCGTAGCGTGAGCATCGAGCACTTGAGCACCAACGAGCGGTCCTGGGGCTTCTCCGGCTTCCCCACGCGCTTCGAGACTTCGTTGGCCCGTTTCCTAACGGTTCCGATTTCGGCCTCCGTCAACTCGCGCATCTGGTCGCCTTCGACAGTCGACCTTAAATTCCCTTCCCTTCCCTTCCGATTCCGGGGGGGACCGTTCGTTGGCTGGTCGTCAACCGTTCCGATACCGTTCGGCGATGGGTAGCGGAATTGCGGCTTGTCGATTCGTTGATGATGCCAGCCCGTAACCTGAATGAAGCCTTTGCCTTCCGTCTCGTAGCGCTCGATCAAACAGGCGTCGAGAAGTTCACCGAGTAGCAGTTCAACATCGTCCGCCGTCATGGCGTCCGCAGGGAACACTTCCATCTTGATGCGCATGGCGGAGTCGGGATGGCGCCCCGCGTCGTCGCAGAAGTTCCAGAGCCCAATGAACAGTAGGCGAGCGGTCGGCGAACACTCGGCGACTTGTTCGCTGGTCCAAAATTCGGGCTTAACCGTGCGTATCCGTGCCATCCGTGATTCCTCACCTGCTTGTGTGCCTGGGCCGTGGGGGCCGCTCTAATCCGTGAACACCGTCGAATCGTTGACCCACGAATTGTCTTTGACTTCGATGACGGCGCTCGCGGAGGGCACGCCAACGAGTTCCATCGAGCCGAGTTCCACACCGCCCCATGTGCTCTGATACGCGCTGATGCCCGTCGTGCGGACCCGCTCGCCGTCCCATGTCCACTCGACGGGGTAGCGTGCGTCTTCGGCCGGTAGGGCTATAGGCGCATTGAGCGTGCGTAGAATCGCCTTGCGGCCCACGTAGTTGGGCGCCGTGTCGAGTTCCGGGCGTGCGGCAATCAGCTTCGCCCACATTGCCGGATCACATTCGCGGAGGTGTTGGAGAAACTTGGGCACTTCCTTGCGTTGGTAGTTGTCGATCACGCCGCCCATGATTGCTTGCGGGCAGAAGTCGATTAGTCGAATCACCGTTTCAACGGTCCACGACGCGAGAGGCAGGAACGGATTGCCGGCGATGATGAACGCCGTGTGAGAAAGAAACTCCACCGTCTTGCACATGGTCATGTGCGCGTAGGGAAGGTACGCGTAGTCGCCGATGAACGCCATTCTTCGGGGTGCGGTCTTGAGATAGGGGATGCCCTCGTATTGTTTCTTGCGGTCGCGCACCCATTGATGGAACTTGGCCGCGCGTCGAGTCGGCCCAATCTCGCCGCCGTTTCGCCCATAGGGGCACTTGTCGGGAAACGGAGCGGTGCGCAGTGTGCAAAAGCCGGCATCATGCAGTGGGCAGGACGCGAGCTTGCAATACGTCACAAACGTGACCGCCTTGTCGTTGGCGGATTTCTTGAAAATCGACGGTTGGCTCGGGTCGTAAACGTGAGCGTGAACCAGTCTTTCGGGCACGGTTTCAGCGGCCATTTGTCAATCCTCTCCCGGCAAGGTGAACGCCCAAACCAATAGGCAATCCGGGCAGCGCGTGCGTAGAATCGCACGAAGATGCTCGCGACCACCAAGACTGGTTGCAGCGTTTAGGGATGCCGGTGTACCACCACCGGCGTCGCGCATTCGGGGTCCGGCGTAAACCTGCGCGGGTGCCGCCCGTAAACGATCCGTACTCCACCTCTTGCTGCGGGTGTGGGCACGCATATTTGTCCACGCTGCCCGCGACGTAGTTGTGGGCCAGCGAATCCACGAAAGTTCCTTGCACCGACGCGACTCGGCGCTCTCGAATTCCGTGTCCCACTTCGCTATTCGGTAAACCGGAGCCATCGCCCTACATCCTTGCTCTACGCCCTGGGGGGCTCGATCTAAGTGGTGGGAGTGGCCTTCTCAACTGCGGCAAGAATCTGGCGGAACAGGCTGTCGAGCACTGCGGCCTCATCTTCGTGCTCTGGCTTGTACGGCGGGAAGATTCGCCACAGTTCGGAAATGTTGACGGCGGCCTTGCACGCGGCCAGTAGGTCGGCCCGCGAGCGAATTGCGGCAGCGGCTAGCGTGAAAACGTCGTCGTCCTGGGGTCCTGTCACGCCCAACGCATCCCAAAGCTGGTCTAGTCCGGCGTGGTACTGCTCTGGCGTGATGCCGAATTCTGATCGCGGGTCCATGCTCTTATCCTTTCAGGGGGAAGTCGGTGTCAGGGATTTCAGTCGGCGTGCTCGCCCCTGGGGAGCGGGGGTTAGCTACTCCACCGTTCCAAGTCGCTGTCGGATGCGTCCGCAGCTTCAAAGTGCGTTTCGATTTCGTAGACCTGCACGCCCAGTCCGAACGGCAACTTGAGCACGTGCGCCATGCCACCGTCCGGCAGGCGTTCGTAGCCGCTTGGGCAGTCCAGGTTTGCCAAACTGCCGACGCGGTTAGCAAGCCCGCACGCCCGCTTGTGGTTCGCGATTTCTTCAGGCGTCGCGCAGTCGGGGTCCGGGGTAAACTTGCGCGGGTCGCCGCCCGTGAACGATCCGTACTCCACCTCTTTCTGTGGATGCGGGCAGGCGTACTTGTCCACACTGCCCGCGACGTAGTTGTGGTCCGCGAAGTCACGCCCGCAGTTGGAGCACTTGTGGTAGGCGGCTGTCATCGTTTTTCTTTCTTCCACTCGCGCCTCAGCAGCTCCAGGGCAGCCGCAGACTGCATGGCGTACACAAGGCCGCTGCGTTGCTCCACGAACTTCAGGAACGCATCCTTGGGCTTCTCTGGCGGCGGCGGGTTGATGGCTTTCGAGCGCGGGGTTAGGGGCATGGCAGCACCTCGAATCGCAGTACCCAACACCAAGGGTTTGACGACCACGGATGCGTCTTGCTGTTGATGCGGTCCCAAAGTGCGCGGTACTGCGCCACTGGGCCATGCGCCGGGTCCAGTCTCTTGGCGCATCGCCTTGGGTCTTTGATGCCCTCTGCAATTGCGTCGGACCAACTGATGCTCTGCACGCGCTCGGCCCGAACGTCCGTCAGCTTCAGGCGGATGCGGCACGCCCACTTCGGCATGAAGATCGAAGGGCGCCACGTATGCTGCGGTTCCGCGTGCGCGTAGTCCGCGCGATACACTACGTCGTTGATGTTGGTCGATCCGGGCGGAGCGTCGAACGTCTCGCGGACCCACAGAACGTCGCCGGGCTGGCCGTAGGGGCAGAGAACGTCGTCCTCGTGGTTCGTGTCCTGTTCTTCGGAAAAGTGCCACCATCGCGAGCCATCCGCCTCGTACTCCAATTCCACGCGCTGGCAAAGATGAACGTCTGCCATCGGATCGCGATTATTCTTCACGGCTCGCCGCGTCTGCGTCTTAGTTCCCGCTCGCAACGCGCGTATCATCTCGCCGCTGAATAAGATGGGCCGTTCTTTGATTGCGTCTGTTAGGGGCATGGGGGATACTCCGGGGCGGGCTCAAAAGTCGTGCGGTCCCAATACGTCGAAAGCTTCTTGCCGCTCACCCGGCACTTGCGCGCCAACGTGTCGTCGGCTTTCTTAATCGACTTGATCGTGGAGCAACGGCGCGCCACCTGTACATTGTCGAGCCCCGTGGCCTGCGCGATTTCGTGGATCGTCCAGCCGCCGCCCTTCAGGACAACCGCCTCAATCAAGGCCGCGTGGTCTGCGGCTGTTCCGTTGGCGACGACTTCACGGGCCGCTGTCTTGCTGGATGCTGAATCGGTGCGCCTTGCTAGTCTCTCTCCTCCCACGCCTCGCGAGCTGGGGGAGGGGGCGGTAGGGGTGTGGAGGGGGCGACAATGCGCGGGAATTGCATCGTCAAAAAGCGAGGCTTGCTTCATGCTGACATTTCCTTGAACAGTTGCTCTTGCTCGCGGGTGTCATGCTCGACGCGGTGCGCCTTGCGCAACACGTTTTCGATCATGGGCATTTCGATGTCCGTTGCGGGAATGTGGACGTTCAGCGGGCGCGTGCTGCCGATGCGGTTCGACCGCTTGACGCACTGATAGAACGCTTCGTAGGAGTCCTGTAATCCGCTGAACACTTGCCGCGTCGCAACCTGGAGATTTAGGCCAAACCCCAAAACCCGGGGCTTACTAACCAGCGTCCGACCTCTTGATAACTGCTCGTGAGTGCAATCGCAGATATGCCGCGGCACGGTCAAGTCGCTCGGCGTCGTCGCCGAGCTTTCCGATTGCGAGATTGCAGTTCTGGCAGAGCAGCCCGCGGACGGCTCCGGTTTCGTGGCAGTGATCAATGTGGAGTCGACTTGTTCGCCCGTCTCCGCCTTCGTGTCCGCAGATAGCGCACGCGCCGTATTGACTTGCATAGATTGCGTCGTACTGCGCTGGCGTGAGCCCGTAGGCTCTAAGTCGCTGAGCCCATCGCATGTCGGGGTTGCGCTCTTGCCACTGCCTGGCGTTCTGCCGGGCCTTTGTGCGCAGTACTTCATCGACTGCGTACTGCTCTCGCTTTCGTTCATTGAGTTCGTCTTGCTGTTCTCGGGTTCGCTTGCCCCATCGTTGCTTGTTGGCGGCGTAGTACTTTCGCATGTACTCGCGTTTTTCTTCGGGCGTTCGCATTCGATCCTCCGTTTCAGTTCGCAATCGCAAATACGCCGACAAAACCAGTCGATGTAAAGTCGTCGCTTCCACATTGGCGTAGAGCCGTCAATGCTCTTTGCGAGCGGCAATGCGGCGCATACCTTCGCCTGCTCATCATCGTAGAGACACCAAACTAAAGTCGACTCGTCGGGCCATGACTCGATACTTGCGCGGATGTATTCGTATTTCAACGTCGGAAAGTCCTGTCCCTTCCAATTACCCTTGGCGACTTGCCCGTAGGCGGCGCGATGCGTGATGCCGCCCGTGCGCACCGCGAGCAAAGTCCCCAGGTGCTTGCGCACCCAATCGTCTTGCTCCGCCGTCATCGGCACGTTTTCAATATGCGTGTGAATCGGCGGAAGCGTGCCGCAATTGTCTTTCCAGCCGTAGGTCGCGGGGTCGCTTAGGAAAATGCACCAGTCCGACAGCGAGCGATAGAACGGCCGCAATGCGTGCGGCTTCAGTTCCCAGCGTTCATCCGTCTGACCGCGATTGACAAAGTAAGTGGCTAGAAACGAGTTGACCGTCGGGAAGCGGTCAAGAAATACGGCGTGGTTCGCGTACTCGATCCGATCGTTTGGCGCCGGCGTGCCGGTCAAGCAGAGCTTCCATTCCAGCCCGGCGCCGAGTCGCAAGCAGATTCCCGCATAGTTCCCGTAGTGACTCTTGAGAATGCTCGACTCGTCGAGAATCAACGCGCCGAGCTTGCCCCGTGGCGTGTCGTTCTTAAGGGCTTCGTAGTTGGTTATGCCTATGCAATCGCCGGTCCCCTCTAGCCACGCGGCGAGATTGGCGACTTTCACTCGCTCGATCTTGTAACCCGGCCAAAACTTCTCCGCCTCGGCGATCGTTTGGTAAATCACCATCGGAGGTGACACGATCAAGACGCGACGTTTCTTGCCGAGGCGCGATTGCACGTGCGCGGCGTAGCTCAAGAGAATCAGCGTCTTGCCGAGCCCGCAGTCCGCGAACACCGCGAACCGTTGCCGTTGAATCGCCAGTGAAGTAATCGCCCGCTGGTAATCGAACATGAATGATTCGGGCGTGAACTTCGATGCACGAGCACGCCCCGCCTTCACGCCGATCCGGCTGGCGTACTCGTCTGGAAACTCCGCGACCCGTCCGCGAATGGAATAGGCCGGCAGTTCCTTGATGGCCAAGAACTGCCGGTAGCTGTCAACGGAATTTGGGTCGAGTGTTACGCGCACAGAGAAT
This sequence comes from Planctomycetota bacterium, assembly GCA_031407585.1. GTDB lineage: Bacteria > Planctomycetota > Planctomycetia > Pirellulales > Lacipirellulaceae > Lacipirellula. The sequence continues at coordinate 41,929 of JANOIK010000519.1, forward strand.
CCTTTCAAGCAAACAGGGCCATTTGATCCGACTCGACGCTTTCAGCCTTGCGGAGATTAGTACGCGCCGCCGTCACGTATTCGTCTTTGATTTCGCAGCCGTAGAAGCGGCGCCCTTCGATGAGCGAGACATACCCCTCGCTGCCAATGCCGGCGAACGGCGAGAACACGATCTCATCGGGATTCGTATAGAGCCGCACCAGCCTGCGAATGACGCCTAATTGCAGCGGGCAGACATGCTTCGTGTCATCTTCGCCCCGGCCTTCGCGGACATTGAGAGTGTCCGTTTCCTTGATGTCGGCCCAGCAGCATTCCGCCCACTGAATCCACTCAATCCGCGAGACTTGCCCATCGCCGACGACAGGGACGGCGTTCTCTCCCGGCGCCCGAAACTTGATGAGGTAATCAGGGAGCGTACCGCGGCTCTTGGCGCGGTCGGATTCGAGACCCGCAAATTGCAACTCCCGGCTGCGGGTGCGAATCGCTTGCGCCTGCGGATTCTTGCGCACAGCCCAATCGTATTCGTAAACCAGGCCAGCCCGCTCGGCGAGCCGCACGTTGAGCCCGCGATAATCATGCAGCCCCACTTCGCCGCTGCGCTTCAGCCGCGGGATTTGCATAACGTGAACCATGACCACGCGGCCAGGCTTCACGATGCGAGCCAACTGTCGAAAGAAGAACGACAAGTGGAGCTTCGCGTCGCCCCGAAAGTCCTCGCTGTTGCCGATGTCGCTCGCTTGATCGGTGTACGCGAAAAGTGACGGGAACGGCGGCGAGAACACCGCCATGTCCACGCTCGCCTCTGGCATCGTCGCCATATGCGTGATGCAATCTTCTTGCGCTAGGCGCCACCGATCGTCACCGAGAATATCTAGCATCGCCGCTCAACTCCTTTTAATCATCCAAACCAAAACCAGATAAACGCCCCACCCCACCGCCCCCACGTAGCCGCAGAAGGCCAGGAACGAAACTGAGCCTCGATAGATAGCCCGCCCCCGCGCATCCAAACTGCGCGCTCCATTAACGCACTCCGCTCCGGCAGAGTCCGCGTCCGGGGCGGGTTGATCTTCGTAGCTGCCCATCGCCTGGACGGCGCATGAGTACGCCAGAACCACCGTCCACTCGGGCATCCCCCGATGGCGCACCGCGTCGCGCAAGAGCGCTCGCAGTTCCACGCAATCCTCAAAGTGGAACTTTCCTTGCCAGCATCCGCAGTCCACAAACAGGCAGGGACGCTCGCCGGCTAGGCAGACGTGCGCGGTGAGAGTCGCCGGAATCCTTGTTGCTGCCATGTCGTCCTTCCTTGAGTGGGGGGGAGCAAGTCCTGAGTGGGGGCGGGTTAGGCGGCGAGTTCTTCGCAGATTACGTCGGCGACGAATTTCCAGAAGTCCTGCCTCGCCGCGTCTGCCTGCTGCCACGCCGCGTCTGCCTGCTGCCTCGCCGCGTATGCCTGCTGCCACGCCGCGTCTGCCTGCTGACTCGCCGCGTCTGCCTGCTGCCACGCCGCGTCTGCCTGCTGCCTCGCCGCGTCTGCCTGCTGCCACGCCGCGTATGCCTGCTGCCTCGCCGCGTATGCCTGCTGCCACGCCGCGTCTGCCTGCTGCCTCGCCGCGTCTGCCTGCTGACTCGCCGCGTATGCCTGCTGCCTCGCCGCGTCTGCCTGCTGACTCGCCGCGTATGCCTGCTGCTCAACGGCCTTCCATTCGGCCTCTGACGGTTCGTCGCCGGCAGCACGGCGCCGCCAGAGATTCGAGACGGCCGTTGCCGATTCGCGAACGTCCGCATTGATTGCGTCCACCGCCAAGCGGTCTGCGAGGCGCGCCATGATGCGAGCCGGCAAGTGCGTGTAGTCGGCGCTTGGGTTGACGGCGCGCCAGAATCGTGGCGGCCATGACGGGCGCTCCCCTGCTGCCAAGCCCTCAAAGACATTGTCCTCAAGTCGCAGTACCATTTCCGGTATGCCGGTTGCTTTGGCGAGCGCCGCGTGGTCGCCGGGGTCGACGTTTCTCGGAATCAAGCCCTCGCTTTTGCAGTCGCGAATCGCGCAGCCGATCGCGCAAGCGCCGTTCTTCCAGGAGTACGTCCCGCTTTTGTACTCATCCGCTTTTTGGTGCGCGTCTGAGAGTTGAATGAGCCGCTTGTGGACCTTTTTTGTCAGCATGGTTATCTCACTACAGGCTAGGGGTGGCGTGGCGGGCCTCGGCCTCTAGGGCGAAGGCGGGGCTACTTACGCCAGGGCTGTTTCCTTGATCGACTTCGATTTCGTGAACGCCAGAACGGTGTCCGCGATTGCATCCAGGCCCGCGCTCGCGGAGTCGAGAATCGCAATTGCTTCCGGCTCGAACAGTCCCGGAGTCGGAACCGCCAGCAACGCATCGACGTAGGCGTTCAGCTTTTCAACGTCGGGCCGCAGTGCCGCGAGACGGGTCTGTTCTTCGCGCTGTCGTTCGGCAGCGGCGGCTCGCTCTGCGGCTTCGCGTTCCACCTTGGCGCGGGCGTCACGTTCGGCCCGTTCTTCGGCTTCGCGCTCGAATCGCGCCCGTTCGGCTTCCTGCCGCTGCTTTTCCAATTCGCGGCGATCGGCGTCGATCTTTTCCTGCGCGGCCTTCGCATCCGCCGCAGCCTTTTCGGCAATCGCCTTCCGCTCGGCTTCGAGAGCGGCCCGTTCCTCGGCGAGTCGCGCACGCTCGGCCGCCAAGCGGTCGTTCTCCGCTTGCTGCTCAAGGCGGATTCGCTCACGCTCCGCAGCCTCAGCGGCTTCGCGCTCTGCGCGGACGCGAGCCTCCTCGGCCTCGATCTTGCGGCGTTCATCGGCCACCCGCTCCGCTTCAATGCGCGCCTTCTCGTCGTCGATCTTCGCCTTTTCGATCTTCAGCGGTTCCTCGACCGACTCCAGCGCGGCCGTGATGCGCTTCGCCTCGGAGTCCACCTTGCGGCCAAACTCCAGGGCGTCCGCCTTGAGTTCTTTGCGCTTCTTCTCGACGGCAACGCGCAGTGAGCGCACTTCGCCGATAGCGGCCGTGACGAGCTTGTAGCCGGCCGGTGTCGCTGCGGTGAGTCCCGCGAACTTCGCACGTAACGTCTCAATCGCCGCGTCGGAGACGTTGTACTCGACAATCGGTTTCGCGGTTTTAGTTGCTTCTAACATGACTGCCTTTCGTGGTTAAAAATCCAACGGCGACGCCCGACCATTTCTTCGCAGGAACTGTTAGGGCCTCGGAGCTGTCGACTAGCCCTGTACCTGCCTGCTCACCCTGTACGTCGGGGCCAATAGGTACTCAGCGCGGAGTTGCCGCCGGCGCGGTTGGGTTGTGCTATTCCTTCGGTACGCTCGCCAGAAACGCCAAGTGGTCGTTCGCGGCATCCTCCAGGTTCTTCAAATCGCTGGCGCTCCACACGGCCTTGCGGACCAGCAATAGCCAGCCTTCAACGTCGCCCGGCGTCATGGCGCGTTGCAGGTCCATGAGCTTGCTCGCGACCTTGCCGGGTTCGTTCGGCGTGTCGTCCTCGCCAAAAGGATCGTCGCCCATTTCGATTGACACCTCGCCGACAACCTCGCCGTCCTTTGCGATAAGCGATTCCAGGTCCGTGGGGGCCTGTGCGGCGCCGTCAACGAACACGGGGGCCGCGCCGTCCGCCGGCAGGTCCGCCGCTTCATCGGCCGACAGCACGCCGCAGAGAACGTCAGGGAACGCATCGCGCAGCGCGAACGCACGGGCACGCGCCTTGAGCATTCGGGCGGGGTGCTGCTTGTACGTGTCCTTCCCGGTCAGTCCGGCGCGAATCGCATCCTTCCACGAAAAGCTGGCGGTCGATGGCGTGGGGCGCCCGTGCCGTTTCACCTCGCAGGTCGCGACGAGGGTGTCGAGTTTCTCGGGTGAACCGGCGACGGATTCCTTTATGTCGACCAGCACGCCGCTGGCCTGCGCGACCGCCAACATACCGTCGCCGAATAACGAAGGACGCCCGTTGACCACCATGACGGTTGCCATCGCCTGCATGGGGCGCAGGCCCAACTCGGCGCCGTACTCCAGCGCGACCATGATTTGCTCTTGAGTCTTGAGTCCGCGCGGCGCGATGCCACTGCGCACGACCGCCCCGGCGAACTTCCACATGGCATCCATGTCGTTCAAGACGAGGCCGCGATTGGCCGCGCCCACCTGTACCATTCGCGCTGGCGTCGCCTGCGGAGCTGCCGCCACAAGTTGATTGCCGTTAGTCGACATAGATTTCCTTCGCCTTTCGGGTGAAGCGTCTCGATCCGTTCTTACCGGCCCAAGCGAACCCATCGCCGCTCGGCAGCCGTCCTAATTCGTTCTCGCCCATCGCCGCCTTGACGCGGTTTTTGATTTCGTTCTGCTTTCGCTCCGCTGCGGAAATGAACTTTGAGATTCGGTCGTAGCGTTCGCCGAGCCCGTCGAGTTCACGCGGCAGATCCACGACTTTCTTCTGCCCTTCCATCCACTGCTTTGCGAGCGCACGGCTGGTCGCCTCGGAATAGTCCGGCGGCGGGGCTTCGTTCTTCTCGACGTACTGCTCCCAAAAGCCGCGGCACTTCGCGATATGCCGCTTGGCGAACGATGGGGACAGTCGCATTTCGTGGTGCTTGAATAGCGTCGAGTTAATAAGCACGGCGATGAACGCCCGCTCGACGCCCATGACGATCATTTGATGCTGAAGCTGCGTCTGGTAGGCCAGCGGGATTCGCTCGCGCCATTCGTCCGCCGCGCCGAAGCTGGCCGTCTTGAGTTCGACAACCGCTGAGCCGTCGCCGCTCATGCGATCTGGCGTGCAGCCCATGAACGGCAAGTCCGCTCGACGGAAGATGGTGAAGTCGCCGTGATCGAATGTCGGGACGCCCGTAGCCTCGGTGAACATTTCAGCGACAAGCGGCTCCAGGGCATGGCCAACTCGCTGCACGATATCCGGGTGGTCTGGTTCCATCTCGCCGACTTTGCTCCACCACACGGAATACGGCGACGAATAGCCAGAGCATCCCCAAATCGCCGCCGCGTCGCTGGCGCCGATGAACTTGCGCCGGGCAACTCGCCAGGCTTCTCGGTTCGGCATTTCAAATTTGGCGGCGGTCATGGCGGCTTAGAGAGTTAAAGGGGGAGCGGCTAGTATTCCAGCGTGCCTTCAGGCGGGTCGTCGGCTTCTCGGATCGCTTCGCAGAAATCACATGTGCAGTCGTCAACGTCCTTGTGCCCGCACTCTTGGCACTTGTCCCACGGGTCCATTGCGGCTTCGCAGTTCGGGCAAGTCATGGGCTACTCCACCTTCACGCCAAACAATCCCAACGTCGCGCCGAACGAATTCAACGCCGCATCCCAATCAGCGAAGTCGTCGTGAGACAGCTTCCGTACAATTCGCAGTGAGATCGTTTGCTCGTAACCGCCGGGGGCTTCCACCGTTTCGCAGTCCACAGAGCGGAGGTCGAGTTCCGCAACGCGGGCTGCACGCTTCATGGCGGCTTCCGTTGCGAGGTCGTGCTCGCGCTCAAAGTCTGGTGCTGGCCCTGCCCCTGGATCGCTTACGCATCCATCGGGCTGGCCGCAGAGGTTGGTGGTCGTGCTCATGGCTTCCTCTCTCAAAGGGGTGGGCGCCGGGTTAGGCGTTCGTTTCAGCAAGCTTCTTCATGTCCGTCAGTGCGTCCGCGTTGGAGTCGTAGAATCGCACCGGAGAAATGTCGTAGCCGCTCGCCTTGTATATCTGCTGGGCCGCGAACAGCCATGACGTTTGCTTTTCAAGTGCGTACCCGGCTTCGCCCGCCAAGTGAACCGTCCAGCCAGCGCGGCAGTGCGTTGTCTCGCATCGGTGAACTTCGCCCATTTCGAGCGCGCATGGTGCGGACGCGGCTTCGTAGATTTTGCGGTGAATATCCTCAATGACCGGAATCACCATTGGCGACGTTTGCGGCGCCATGCCGGAGCAGTCGGAGCAGCGGGAGCAGTCGGAGCATTCGGAGCAGCGGGAGCAGTCGGAGCAGCGGGAGCAGCGGGAGCAGCGGGAGCAGTCGGAGCAGCGGGAGCATTCGGAGCATGCGGAGCAGCCGGAGCAGTCGGAGCATTCGGAGCAGCGGGAGCAGTCGGAGCATTCGGAGCAGTCGGAGCAGCGGGAGCAGCCGGAGCAGTCGGAGCAGTCGGAGCAGCCGGAGCATTCGATTAGTTTCGCGAGCGACGCTTTCGCGGCTTCCGCCGAACCCCACAGTTCGACCGATGCGCGATTGCCGTTGTCGCCGTTAATCCAGGTAGGCATGCGTGACTCCTTGTTTTTGGTTTCTTGTGAAGGGGTGGGCGCCGCAGGGGGGGCGCTAGGCGACGACGCGCAGACTGAAATGAACTGCGCGACGCGGACGGGGGCGTGGGATCGGGTGGTTAAAGCCCGCCCCCCGAATCAGCCCCTAGCAACCCAAGTGGTACTTGAGCCACAGGCGTACTTGGCCGAATGAAAGCGGCCTAACGCAAAGCGAGGCACGAGACGGGAAGGACGGGTAAAGGGTTTTCTGCTTGGCCCGCAGAGACGCGAGAGTGCGTCAGAGAAGGCCGGCGATCAACTTGACGCCGGCATTATGGGAGCGGTGGCGATGCGTGTCAACAGGAGAAAGTGAAAAAATACCGGCTATCCGGTTTTTTTCCTGCGGGCCGTCGACTTGTGCTGCTTTCGCTGATTGATATGCAACCCGTTGGGGCGCTCGATGCGCTTGAAGTCGTTCAGCGACACGCGAGGAATCACCAGCAGACGCTCATGGATGGATTCGGCGTCGAGCTGCCCGCCCTGGATGAGCTTGTGGACGCGCTGCCGCGACAGACCGAGTTCGTCGGCCGCTTCAGAAACGGTCAGGTATTGGCCATCTAGCACGGTGGACATGCCTCCTATTTACACGCTTAGCCAGCTAGTGTCAAATTCAGTCGCAAGAAAAAACGCTGCCCGCCCGCTCAATTGTCAAGTTGATGCCGGCAAGCCGACGTGCGAGCGGGCAGCGTTGGTTCAGGCGTGATTCCACCACTTTCCGAGTTGGGCGACGACGCGAAGAACTGCTCCGAACGTCAAAACCGACCATGCGAAAATCTGGCTTTCTGGATTTTCCGAAAGCAGCCACGCGATCCCTCCACCGAAAACAACGAACCACGCGAATGCAGCCAGAAACTTCCACTGCTTTCCGGTGTGCTCTGTCGCGACAACATGCACGATCTGAACGCAGTCTGCTTTTTTCATCGTTCAATCCCTCCGTTAGACCCTGAGTTGACCAATCCACTACGACGGATCGCTCGGGGCCAGGAAGGCCTTTAGTCCACTCTAATTGCCGCGTTGTCGTGGCGGCGGCACTGGCGCCGGCTCTAAGTGCGAGTCGTCCGAATGCATGAAAATCAGACCGTCCGCCAGTTGCATGAAAAAACCAATGCGGTCGCATTCATCGCACACAACGCGACCGTCCGGCGTCATCCGATATTTGGTGAAGTCGTGGACCACTGCGCTGGTTCGCGGATTGCCATTGCGGATAATTACCGACTTGGCGTGCCGAGTTGTAATTCCGCCCGGATCGCCATTACCGATAATCTCGATCCTCAAAAATTCACACTTCAATTTCTTGAGATACTCCGCAGCCATCTCCAGGGCGTGCCTTCCGCTTTCCGAATCGACCGCCACGGAGTTGTTCTCTAGGTCCACTATTTCAGGAGCAATCGCATGAGCAGTATCGACCGGAACGCGAGCGACGGTACGCTCCCCGCCTTGACCGAGGGCAACAGTGCCGTTGAAACCAATTCCCGCGGCTGGATCGGCGGGCTCGTTTTCGGAGTCGTCTTCCCGACCATCTGCGCCTTTTGTGTCCAGGGCCTTCGCATCGCGAGGCTTGAGGGCCAGGTCCAATTCCTGCGCGACCGCGGAGTTTTTGTCGACGACGATGGCGGGATTCGCTGTCCCGATAATGCGCCACGTTATCAGGGAACCACCGATGGCGCTCACGACGGCCACACCAACCCACGGGAGTGCCCGCACGATGGGGCTGTCCTTGTGAATAGCCTTCCGTGACCGCTTCCATGCGAACGCCGCCCACGTCGCCGCAAGGCTTATCGCCCCCATGATCGCGAACACGCACTGAGCCGCGTTGTTGTTGCTATCTAGCCATTTGCCTGCATCCATCGCACCGCCCTCACAAAAAACCTTCCGGTTTCTTCTTGACAAACGAAATCCGGCTATCAACTCTCGAATCAGTGGTCGCGGCGGGAGTCGAACCCACAACCTACGGCTTCGGAGGCCGTCGCTCTATCCAGTTGAGCTACGCGACCGGAGTTTCATTGCCAGCAACCTTCGTTAAAACCTTCGGACCCGCCGCCCGACGCGCGCCGCCCCAGGAGGCAGTTTGAGGTGCGTACTTAGTGCAATCTTCATACAATTGACCGTTTTACCTTGCCGTTTGGTCAGTGCCCGTACATTGGAACAACAGAGGAAGGCGGCATCGCTATATCGCCACGCCGTATATCGCAAGCACTCAGGGAGAAGCATGGACAACAGCAACACGGACGGCACACTGAAAGAGTGTCCGAATGAACGCCAGAGAATTGAAAACGAGTGTTGAATCGTATTTATTGAGCCGCGAGACGACGCCCACTTACGCGCGTCAGATGCGCAACCGAAATGCCGAATTCTCCGCATTCGTCGGCGCGGCGGACATCACGTCGGACCTGCTCAACCAGTTCATCATTGAACTAGGGAAAACGCGCCGTCCCATTACCGTGCGCGGCTATCGCACCTCGGTCTTGAGCGTGCTGCGGTTCGCGAAATGGCAACCCGAGAATCCGGTGCGGAGCGTGCGAGTTAGCGCGGAGAAGTTAGATTGCTTCACCGCGGATGAGATTGTCGCGCAATTGAAGGCGGCGGCCCGTATGCGCGGCGAGCTGCCGAACGGCGTGAGCAATGCCGACTTCTGGACACTGGCCGTTCACGGTGGCTATGGTATTGCAGTTCGGCAAGCGGACTTATTGAGCATCGACGCCGCGGACATCGCGATAGACGGGACATGCTCGGTAATTCCGTCCAAGACGAAACGCGCCGTCGCGGTGAAGTTCCCGCCAGAGGCTTTGAAGATTATCCGCAGTCACGGGCAGGGCAGGGCGGTTCCGTGGCCGCACTCGCAAGAGCACTTCCGGCAAGAATTCAAGGCGCTCTGCATCGCGGCCGGCGTGCGGCGCGGCTGCTGGAAATGGCTTAGGCGCTCGGCAGGGACATATGCCGAAATGCGGCAGGCGGGGACTGGGCATCGCTTGCTCGGCAACAGCCCGCGGATTTTCCACCGGCACTATGATGCGTCCGGCACGATCGACCCGCGCCCCATTGAACCGCCGCGATTGAGGCTGCGGAATTCGTGGTGGCGCCGCTGGCTCGGGTGTACGTAGCGCAACGTAGCGCTACCACCGCCTAACCCACTCCCTCACCCCCCCAGGCGGCAAGGGAAGCCAGCAGAATCAGGAAGATGAGTACGGGGGTGGGCATGCGCGAGATTCTAGCTGCGCCGCCACCATCCCGCGACCCACTCGCCGAAGCGGTTCACGGATCAACTCGCTTATCGCAGCCACGGCAGGCGTGCAGCCCATAGGCATCGCCCCCGTCGTCTCGCGTCCAGGCTTCGCGAACGGCACCCTTGTGAAGCGTCGTGCAGCGGAACGTCGGTAGGCACTCGCCGTACACGGAGCACGCGAAGATCGCGTAGGTGCGGACCGTGGTTGCGTCAGTGGGCAGCGTGAGCGTGAGGGCGGCGGACTGGCGGATTGAGGCGCCGCGGTGGATGCAGTCAGGCGGGCGCTTCACGTTCCGTCCTCGCACACGAACGCAAGGCTGTTAGGCATCGAAGGGTCGTAAGGGCAAGACAATATTGTTTCGAGCGTATTGGTTGCGATCTCGTAACGATAAAACGTCGTGATCCCGCTGTCGCGTAATGGTATGTAGATAAACCCATTCAGCAGGGTCAGCGCTTTACTATCGCCCACCGTGCCGCCCACCGTCGTGATAACGGTGATGGCCGGAGTGCCAGTTGTATTTATGGACAACAAATACCAATTCGTGAAGTCGTGGGCTAAGGCGTACAGCGTCGTGCCGTCACTCACCATGCCATGGACGAATGCGTATCCAGCGGCAGAAAAATCAACGTGAGTAGTGGGCGGCGAACCCGACTTCTTAATGGTCCAGGCGCCGCCTCCTCCAGCAGCCTGCGCGAGGTAGTAGACGCTGCCTCCAATGCGATAAGCACAGCGCCGAGTCGGGTCTGACGAGACCGCGAACACCGCCACCGAGCCTCCCGAGTCGATGCTAACGTAGACATTTCCAACACCCGACTGCGAGCCGCCGGCGCAGCAGTAGCCGTTGCATTCCTGCCAAAGACCGCCCGGAGCAAAATGAGTGGGCGCAATAGCCGTTGTTCCAGGCAAGGCATCGCCATCAAGGAACACTCCGCTGTATGAGCCATCGAGCAAATCAACTTCGATATACTCTCGATCCGGCGCACCTCCAGTGCCGTCGTGAGCCAGAAGACAGCCGCCGCTGAACGACGGAGCCAGGGCCGCGAGCGTATTGTCGGTGCTCAAGTAACCGGCGGTCCACAGAGAAACTGGCGTGGAACTGCCTTCGAATATTCGCATGCGCTCATCGCGATAGACAATATCGATGTAGGGGTTGTGGCAGCAGCAAGGATACCCCGGCATACGTCACCTCACGCTGGGCAGTCCGCTTGCGAAGCGTACCACGTTCCACTGGCTTTTTTCTTCGCCTCAACGTCGCCGTTGTCGTCAATGTTCAT
>JANOIK010000547.1:0-6353 GCA_031407585.1 Planctomycetota bacterium
ATCCAGGGCGTGTTCAGCAACGGCGACTCCCGCGACCTGGGCCAGGTTCGCATGGCCCAGTTCGTCAACAACGACGGCCTCGAGCAGGTCGGCGACAACATGTTCCGCGAAGGCGTCAACTCGGGCCGTCCCAGCATGAGCGACCCCGGGTCGAACGGCGTGGGCAAGGTCTCGGCCGGCGCCGTGGAACTGTCGAACACCGACATCGGCCAGAACCTAATCGACCTGATCCTGGCGTCGACGCAGTACCGCGGCGGCGCCCGGGTGATCACCGCGGTGCAGCAACTGCTCGACGAGCTGTTGGCCCTCAGGAGATGATCCATTAACCCCTTCCGGTCCCCTCCCCTCGATGGGGAGGGTTAGGGAGGGGTGACGCGCCGGGTACCCGCTTCAACCCCCTCCCCAGCCAGTGCTTCGCACGGACTACCGCCTGCGCCCGGGCGCCTTCGGGGCGCCCGTGCTCGTTGCTCCCTCAAGGGGGAGGGAGCCGGAGAGGAAGGTACGGGGTGCGGTCGCACCGGTCCTCACGATCGCACGGCGCATGGGCATCGCAGCGTGTCGCTCACGCGTGCCCTGGGTTAGAAGCTATGTTTGCGCGGGGCCGCCCTGCGCAGCCATTGCCTGCACCATCCCCGGGCCCTTGTGGAGATTTCCCGATGTCCGAACACGCCGCCACGCCAGAGCCCTCGCCCGAAGCACCGCCCAAGAAGCCGGGGGGCATCATGACCCTGGTGAAAGCCGGCGCCATCGTCTCGGTCGTCGTGCTGGCGCAGGTGTGCGCGGCCTCGATGCTGATCCCCTCCGCGGAGGAAACCCGCGAAGTCGGCAAGCAGCTAGCAGGTCACGGCCACGAAGAAGAAGCGGAAACCGAAGAGCACGGCGAGGATGGGGAGCATGGCGAAGCCGGCCACGGCGACCTGGCGCGCGAGGTGACCCTGGGGACCTACCACATCGTGTCGTTCAATCCCAAGACGGGCGCCAGCTTAGCGGTCGACTTCGAGCTGTTCGGCACGGTGCAAGAGAAGGAGATGGACGACTTCTCGCACCTTTACACGGCCCACGAAAAGCGAATCAGCGAGCAGATCACCATCGCGGTGCGCGGACTGCAAGCAGAGGACCTGACCGACCCGGGTTTGGGCTTGATCAAACGGATCATATTGGAGAAAACCAACCGCGCGCTCGGCAAACCGCTGATCCGCGAAGCGATTGTGAGCCAGTTCTCGTTTGTCGAGCGCTGAGTGAGCCGGGTTGTGAGCGCTGAGTGAGCAAAGTTTGTGAGCGCTGAGTCGCACGCCTCGGCATGCGCGGCGCACGCGCAGGAATGGATTCCTATGGCTGACGCTACTGGACCGATGGGTCAGGACGATATCGAACAGCTGCTGCGACAGTCGCAGGGCGGAGCCCCCGCGGCGCCTGGGCAGGCGACGGCGCCCGCCGCGCGTCCCGCTGGCGCCGCCCCCGCGAGCGGCGTGTCGCAGGACGACATCGAGCTGCTGCTCCGCAAGGCGGAGCAGGCCCTCGCGTCGATCGACGACCCCGCGGGCGACCTCCCGCCCGGCGTGCAATCGTTCAAGTTCGCCGATTTTTCCGGCGCCGCGGCCAACTCCGAATCCGCCACGCTCGAGCTGATGCGCGACGTCGAGCTCGATCTCACGATCGAACTGGGCCGCACGCACATGCAGCTCGAGGACGTGCTGAAGCTCAAGCAAGGCGCCGTGGTGCCGCTGGACAAGCTGGCCGGCGACCCGGCCGACATCTACGTCAACGGCCGGCTCATCGCCCGCGGCGAAGTGCTGGTGCTGAACGACAATTTTTGCGTCCGCGTGGCGGAACTCATCGTCGGCGAAAGCGCCTGTGCGTGATCGGTTCGGTTGCCGCATGGAAGCGTCGATCCATCGTGGGCTTGGCCGCTGCGGGCGCGCCGTCGGGCTCCTCGCGTGCGCACTTCTGACCGTCTCGGGCTGCGCCACCTTGCGCGGCCACGGCGAGAACTCCGAGGCCATCGGTGCCTGCCGACAACTGTCGCGCGAAGGCGTCGCGGCGCTGGAGCACGGCGACGCGGCACGGGCGCAGCTCTTGCTTGACCAGGCCGTGGGGGCCAACCCCAACGACGTCGACGCCCGCCGCCAGCTTGCCGACGTCCTGTGGCAAAGCGGCGCCGCCCAGGAGGCCGTCATCCACGTCGACCGGGCCGTCGAACTCGACCCCCGGCACGCGCCCACGATCGTGCGATCCGGCGAGATGCGTCTCGGCCTCGGCGACGCCGACCGCGCCTTGCAGCGCTCCGACGAGGCGCTCGTGCTGGACCCCACGCTCGCCGGCGCCTGGGCCCTGCGGGGGCGCGTGTTCCGTGCGAAGGGGCAGTTCGAACGTTCGCTCGCCGACTTCCACCAGGCGCTCCGCTACAACCCGCACTCGGCCGAAGTCCTGCTGGAAGCCGCCGAGGTGCAGTACCAGCTCGGTCGCCCGCAGCGATGCCTCACCACGCTGCAAAATCTGCTGCAGTCTTACCCGCCGGGCGAAGAGCCGCGACGGGCCCTCTGGCTCGCGGGCCTGGCCTACACGGCCGTCGACCGCCCGCACGACGCCGTCGAGGCGCTGTACGCGGCAAGCACGCGCGGCGGTCCGGAGCCGGAGCTGCTGTTCCAGCTCGCCCGAGCGCAAAGCGCGGTCGGGCAAGTCGCCGAAGCGACCGCCACCGCCCAGCAAGCGGCCGACGCAGGCCACGAAGGCAGCCGCACGTTTCTGGCGCAATTGCATGCCGAAGGCCCCTCAGGCGGCGGCACGATCCTGCGCTAAGACTTGTTCTTAAGCCTTTCCGGCTCCCTCCCCCTTGAGGGAGCAACGAGCACGGGCGACCCAAAGTCGCCCGGGCGCAGGCGGTAGTCCGTGCGAAGCACTGGCTGGGGAGGGGGTTGAAGCGGGTACCCGGTTCCTCGTGCACTCCTCCCGTGTACCCGGTGCGTCACCCCTCCCTAACCCTCCCCGTCGAGGGGAGGGAACCGGAGGAGAACGCGAGTGGGCGCCCTCCCCCGGCGTCACCACCCGCACAACCGCACCTGCGGGAAGTGGAAACTCCTAACTGCGCTTCACAGGGCGTTGTGAGGTAAAGTTCGGTAGCGACGACGACTGCGTCGCTCCCGCCTGAACCCCGCCTACCCGCCCTCCGCCCTGTCAGGAGACTCTCGCCATGTCTGCCGTGATCGACTCCAACGACACGTTCATCGATCGCCGCAACCCGCACTCCATGGGGGACGCCGAAGGCCGCGAGCGCCGGCAGTTCGTCAACAGCCACGAGGAGCTCTCGCCCGACGCGGGAGAGCTGGCCCGCGCGATCGACACCTACAAGCTGTCGCACCGCCGCCGGTTCATCAACTTCGAAGAGATGCTCGCGATCTTCAAATCGCTGGGCTATTCGCGGTAGGGCGAATCGGCCAACGAAGGCATGCCGCCCGGAGAGCACCAGCCTCACTGCGGGCGGAACAGTGCGGCTTGCAGCTCTCGGGCCGAGACGAAGCCCACGGTCTTGCCCGCGGCATCCACCACGTGCCCCAGCGCGTCGCCCGCGGCTTGCAGTTTGTTGAACGCCGTGAGCAGCGACTCGAGCTCGTAGATCTCGACCAACGGCCGCGGCGACGGCAGGTCGGCGGAATCATCGAGCAGCATGTCGGCCGTGCGGATGTAGCCGACCAGCCGGCGCTTGTCCTTCGCGTCCTCGATGGGCAGCATCGTGCGCCGCCGGCCTTGAGCGATTCGCAGCACGTCGCTCTTAGTCATCGTCGTGGTGACGCGAACCACGCGCCCGCTGGGCGCCGCGAAGTTTCGCACCGGCTGCCCGGCCACGGCGAGCATCGTTTGGGCGAGCGTCCGCTGGACCGGCCGCAGGATGCCCGCCTCGTGACCCTCGGTGAGCATTTCCGAAAGCTCGCGACGCGCGAGCGATAACCGCAGCTCGTCCGGCGCCTCCGACAGGAACAGCTTGATCACCTGGCTCAAGAGCCATAGCACAAACGTGATGGGCGCGAACAGAACGGCGGCAGCCGCAAGCAACGGCGCCGAGCGGCGCATGAGCCGATTGGGGGCGTTGTAGTAGAGATTCTTCGGCAGCAAGTCGGCGCAAATGAACAACACGGGCGTCACCGCCAGCGGCAACACGAAGTCGATGATCGCGCCGCCTTCCGGAAACAGCCGAGACGTCGCCATCGTCACGGCCTTGGAGGCGATGTCGCTCCCCAAGTTGGCGCCGACGAGCGTCGTCGCGACGACGACCGAAGGCTGATTGGCCATCCACAGCAAAATCCTCGCGATGCGGTCGCCTTCCATCGCTTCCATCACCAACCGCAGCCGCGTCATGCGGTAATAGCCAGTTTCCGTGCCGCTGGAAAATGCGTTAAGCGCAACCGCGAATGCGAAGAGGGCGATGATCCAGATCATGGCAGCGGCCCTCCCGCGGGATGCACCCGCAGATCGACCTTGATGGCCGCCGGATCGCCTGCCTCGACGACGCGAAACTCGAAGCCGCTCCACGTCACCGCGTCGCCGACCGCGGGCAGCCGCTGGAGTTGCTCTTGCAGCAGCCCGGCCACGGTCACGCTCTTGGCTTGCTCGAGCGGCACGTCGAAGTGCCGGCTCAACCGCCGCAAGTTCGTCATCCCCGTCACCAGCCAGCGCCCGTTTCCCTGCGGCCGGATCGGTTTAGTCGCCAGCAGCCGCGCGCTGCGGCTCGACTCCTCCTGGAAGATCGTCTCGAACACATCGTCGAGCGTGACGATGCCGATAGTTTCACCGTACTCGTTCACCACCGCGGCCACTTCACGGTTCTGTCGCTGCAGCTCGTCGAGCACCGCGGCCACGGGGGCGCACCACGGCACGTACACGACCGACTGCGCGAATCGCTCGAGCCGCTGCCGCGGCGCGGAGGTAAGCTGGTGCAGGGCGATCACCCCGGCGACGTCATCGCTATCCGGCTCCGTGATCAGCAGATACCCGCCCGGCGGCAGCTCGCCGGCGAGGTCCTCAATCGCCACCGGCGGCTTGAACGACGGAAACTGGTTGCGCGGTCGCATCAGCTCCTCGGCCGGCAGCTCCGACAGCAGCACGATGTTCCGCAGCGCGAGCTGCTCCTTTGCGGCCAGATTCGCGTCAGCCGTCGAGAGCTCGATCGCCCGCTCGAGATCGGCGATCTCGAGATAAGGCTCCCGCTTGAAGTTGGGGAAGAGCAGCCGCTGGAGGAAGTTGTTCGCCGCGGCAAAGAACGGCATCACGGGGTCGAGCACGCGCACCATCGCGGCTAGCGGCAAGCTCACGAGGCCCGCCAGCACGCGAGCGCTGAGCACGCCGATCGTTTTGGGCATCATCTCGCCCAGCACGATCATCGCCAGCAGCGATCCGGCAATTAGAGTGAGCGCACGCCCCTCATGCCCCGCGGCCTGCAGCCGCAGTTCGACCTGGGCGGCGACGACGAAATAGCCGTAGTTGACGCACAGGTTCCAAAACAGAATCGCCGTGAGCAACCGATCGGGACGCCGCAGCAGCTCGATCGCCATGCGCTGGGCCGCGTTGCCGCCGCGCAAAGCGCGGCGATCGTCCGCCTGCAGCGAGAACAGCGCCGCCTCGGCGCACGAACAGAACGCCGACGCGGCCGTCAGCACGGCCATCGCGGCCAGATACAGGCCGTACTCCTGAATGAATGGCATCACAAGTCGCGCGCGCTGGTGCGGCCGGTGGCGACGTCGAACTCGAACAGGGCGGGAATCAGTAGCGCCGCCGTCGCGAAGCCGTACATGGCGACGGTGATCAAGGCGGCGGCGCCGTAGTTCAACTGCAGGAAGCTCGTGATCACATAGAACGTGGCGAAGGGCGCGGCGAACGAGGTCCAGAAAATCGCGCCCGACGGATTACGCACGCCGAGCGCAACATACAACCCAACGCCGCCGCCCACCATGAACGCCATGAAGGCCTGCATCTGGTAATTGAAGTTCGACTGGAACGCCACCATCATCCGCATGCACACGGCAATGCCCAAGAGCAGAAACAGCAGCGTGCCGATGCTCACCGCCACGGCCGTGCGGGAGTTCGCATAGGTCATGCCCGAGTGCACGCCCAACATCGCGACAAATGCTGTCAGAACGGCGAGGCTCAGCACGATAAACGCCAGGTTCTCGCCCGAGAGCCACCCCATCCACCAACACGCCGCGCACAAAGCCGCGGGCAGCGCGATCATTTCCTTGGCGTTGTAGAAGATGCCGCCGAGCTTGCCGAAGATGATCTCCTTCGGCGTCAGGTCGGTCACCAGCAGCAGATCGAGCGCCTTGGCGTCGCGCTCGTTCGTGATCGACGTCACCGCCAGGGCG
>JANOIK010000581.1:0-1530 GCA_031407585.1 Planctomycetota bacterium
GCCAGCTTCTGGCCGAACTGTCGGCGAGCGTGCAGCCCGCAGACCTGGAGCGAGAGGAGTTCGGCAAGACGGTGCGGCTGTCACTCGACCGAAACTTCAACGACCAGACACGGCAGCGTGTCCACCGCCGCACGAACTCGCTCGGACAAAGCGCCATTCACCACCTTGTCCGTGAGCAGAACACTCTTCCGGCCGGTTGCGGAGAGTTCTGCAATCGTTGAGGCAAACGCGCTCGAAACCTCGTCCACAAAATGGATCGGATAATTTTTGTGACCCAACTCAACCTGGAGACTTGCAAGCACTGAATGCTTAAAGACCAGCTACTTGCATTGGTCAATGCCAGTTATTTTGGCCTCATGAGACAAAATCTCAAATAAACTATTGACGTGAGACTGCGTCTCATACTCAGTCATTTCACTCGAAACCCAAATGCACGCTCCGAATTCCACGCGTTCCATGATGCATCACGCCGACATTCGTTTTGGCCTTGGTGCGCTGCTGGCGGTGGGAGTGGTCCTGATCTTCGTTTTCAGCCTGCACGCGCTCTAACCCTTTCGTCCGCTGCCGTCATGTTCCTTGGCTCAACTCACAGTTCAAATTCATCGAAGCCGGCGGCGGACTGAACTCCTCCGCCGTCAACCCACAACCACGATGCTCCTGACCACGCCAGCCAGCCCCGCAACCCCGTCCGATCGAAAGATCGAGCAGTCAATCGCTCCGGCCAACGCTTCTCTACCGTCGCGCTTGCCCACCACCGGTGCCCGCGCCGCCACCACCGCTCTGTGGCTCGCCAACGGTCTCCTCACCACCGGCTCGCTCTCGGCTCAAGTTGCACCAGCCGCGTCAGGCGCGCCGACCGACGAGGAAATCCTGAAGCTCCCCTCCGTCGAGGTGCAGGCGCAACAGAACCGCACGGTCTCCTCCCCCAAGTTCACGGTGCCCCTCGTGGACACCCCGCAGACCATCGCGGTGGTCTCCAGCGAGATGTTCAACGCCCAGGGCTCCACGAACCTCTCCGAGGTCCTGCGCAACACCCCGGGCATCACCTTCGCCGCCGGCGAGGGCGGCAACGTCGCCTCGGGCGATTCCTTTTTCATGCGGGGCTTCGACGCCTCGGGCAGCATCTTCGTCGACGGCGTGCGCGACACCGGCGCCTACAATCGCGACACCTACAATCTCGAACAGGTCGAAATCGCCAAGGGCCCCGCCGGCGCCGACACCGGTCGCGGCGGCTCTTCGGGCTACATCAACCTCGCCACCAAGGCCCCGCGCCTCGCCACCGGCCGCGCCGCCCAGTTCACCTACGGAGCCGCCAGCGACGGCGATCCGCAAAAACGCGCCACCCTCGACCTCAACCAGCGCCTTTCCGCCCACACCGCCGTGCGCGTGGCCGCCGTCGCCCAGGATTCCGGCGTGACCGGCCGCGATGACGTCAACAATTCCATCTGGGGCGTCGCCCCCTCGCTCGCCCTCGGCCTCGGCACCGACACGCGCCTGACCTTCGCCGCCAGCTTCGATAAAATCGACAAC
>JANOIK010000630.1:0-2454 GCA_031407585.1 Planctomycetota bacterium
CCCAGCAGTGGGCTCCGGGTACCAGCTTCGCCCTGCTGGACGAGCCAGCAGTGGCACCCGTTCTCAACGCACACTGAGCCGCGCTCAGTACGCATTCTCCTGGTGAAACACCACCAGCGCCGTCTTGCACAGAATCTTGAGGTCCATCCACAGAGACCACTCGCGGATGTAGCGGTGGTCGAACTCGACGCGGCGCTCCATTTTCTCCAACGTCTCGGTCTCGCCGCGGGCGCCGTTCACTTGGGCCAGGCCCGTAATGCCTGGCTTCACCTTGTGCCGCAGCATGTAGCCGTCGATCTGGGCCCTGTACTGCTCGTTGTGAGCCGTCGCGTGCGGCCGGGGGCCAACCAGCGACATCGTGCCCCCGAGCACATTGAACAACTGGGGCAACTCGTCCAGCGAGGTCTTCCGCAGCACGCGGCCGATCGGCGTAATGCGGTCGTCGTCCTTCGACGCCTGCTTCACCGTCGGACCGTCTTCGCAGACGCGCATCGTGCGGAATTTCCACACGCGGATTTCCTCGCCGCTCAGGCCGTAACGCTTCTGCCGGAAGAACGCCGGCCCGGGAGATGACCACTTCACCAGGATCGCAATGAACGCCATCGGCACGGCAAGCATCGCGAGAATCGTCCCGCCGACGACCAGGTCGAACCCGCGCTTCAGCACGCCGTCGATGCCGCTGATCGGCGTCTCGAACACGCTCACCACGGGCAGGCCGTCGATTTGGTTCCACCGGGCGTGCAGCATTTGGAACACGAAGAAGTCGGGAACGATGTAGACGCTCGCGGTCGTGTCGCTCAGCTGCGTCAGGAAATTGCGAATGCGCTGCTCGGCCCGCATGGGGAACGTGATGAAGATCATGTCGACGCCGCCCGTCTTGGCCAGCTGCACGAGCTGCCGCAGGTTGCCGGCGTGGGGGCGTTCCTCGCCGGCCATTTCCTTCGTGCGGCGCTCAGGGCGGTCGTCGAAGTAACCGACCAGGTTCAGCCCCAACTCAGGCGAATTCTGGATGTTATGGGCAAGCTGCACGCCGAGCTTGTTGACGCCGCAGATCGCGAATTGCCGCGTGTTCAGCCCACGTTTGCGCAGGCTCCGCAGCACCATCCGCAGCACGATGCGCCCGCTGGCCATCGCCGCGGGGGTAAGCGCCAGCCAAATCATCTTGGTCGTGTAATCGAAGTTCGCGTTGTAGCGCGTCAGCAGGCCGATGCCGAGCACGGCCGGCGCGGTGTAGACCCAGTTGAGCAAGACGCACCACAGCTCGAACGACATCCGCGAGCCGCGCCAGTTGCGGTACAGGCCGCTGACCTCGATGGCCACCAGGTGCACCAGCAGCGTCGTGGCCGCGATGACGGCAAGACTGGGCAAGTGACCCGCGTCGGTCCAGTCGACCGCGACGGCCGCCGCCGCGATGATCGTCGCGGCGTCGACCAGCCGGTAAACGATGTCGACCATCGAGCGGTGCGTGCGAATTTGGTACGGCGAATTTCCAAACATGGGCGTCTCGAGTCGCGTGGCGCAGGGAGCGTGATTTCGGCCCTCAAATGTAGGTTTCTCCCGCCGCCTGCGGTTTCGCTCCGCGTCGCGCTGCAAAACCGGCGCAAACTGTCCACGCGGCCCGGTTTTCGGGGAACAAACGCCCCGCAGCGGGCGTCTCACCTACCAAGGCGCCGGCTCGGCTTGGCTGGACCGGCCGTGCGCATCTGGCGTAAAACTAGGGCGCGGCGCTCGTCTCGTGCGGATCTGAGCATGCGCGCCGGACCCAGCAGCAGTTCCCCAGGGCGGAGTTCCCATGTCGAATCTTGCCAAGCTCTCGTTCGCCGCAATCCTCATGTGGGTTACGGCCCTGGCTCTGGCCCAGCCGACCCCGGCCGATAGCCCCACGGCGCAGAAGCTCATGCAAGATGGCAACTACCAGGAAGCGCTCGAGCAGTTCCGCGAGCTGACGCTGGCCGGCCATGGCGCCGCCGACGAACCGGATGCGGCCGCGGCCAACGCCGCCCTCATCCAAGACTTCCGCGCCGCCCTGAACTGCTATCAGCAGCTCAATCGGGTCCACGAAATCGACGCCTACCGCGAAGCGGTGGCGAAGGCCCACGCCGGCAACTGGCGCGTGCTGGCCGCCATCGCCCAGAGTTATCTGGAAATCTCGCACCACGGCTACCTAATCGCGGGCGAGTTCCAGCGGGGCGACCACCGCGGCGGCGGCGAGGTCGTCCACGGCATGGCCCGCGATCGCGTGCGGGCGCTCCAGCTCTTCCAGCAGGCGATCAAACTCGTCGGCGACGACGAGCACGGCGTCACCGACGGCGACGCCCTCTGCGGCGCCTTCGCCTCCGCGGTGATGCAGCTCGGCTACCAGCAGTCGTGGCGGCTGCAAATCCTCACCGATCTCGAAACCCTGCCCGACTACGAAGCGGGCTGGGGCTACTACGGCGGCGAGGTGCGCGGCGC
>JANOIK010000636.1:0-2597 GCA_031407585.1 Planctomycetota bacterium
GGGCAGGTTCCAAATTCAAACGCGACAGCTAGCGGCTGAGAATTGGCGTTGGAGAAAACATCGCTGGGAGTTCCGAATGTCTGGTTGTTTTCCCAAACAAGACGTTCGAACGGAGTCCCAGCGATGCCCCATCAACTTATCGAGTCGGATCGCGCCGTCCTAGCGGAATTGCTAAAAATGAAGGTGTCGAAACGGGAGATTGCCCGGCGCCTGGGCAAGCACCGCTCGACGATCTATCGGGAGTTGGCCCGCAATACGGGTCCGGTCGGCTACATTTACCAAGAAGCTCAGCAGCGGACCGACGTGCGTCGCTGGCTCCGTCGGCGGCCGCGCAAGATGAACGACCCGCAGCTTCGCCAATACGTCTGCCGGCGGCTCAAGCAGTTCTGGTCGCCGGATCAGATTGCCGGCCGCCTCGAACTCGACTGCCCGCGGCGCAGCGAGCCACGAGTTTCCCGGCAGACGATCTACGCCTGGATCCGCCAGCGCCCCGCAGAGGAACAGAAGATGTGGCGCCGTTGCTTGCGTTTTGGGGTTTCGCGACGAAAACGCCGAGCCGACGCGGGCCGGTTGCCGAACGCCGTCCGGATCGACGGCCGTCCGGCGATCGTCGCCTCCCGTCGGCGCTACGGCGATTGGGAAGGAGACACGATCGTCGGTCGTGCTCACGCCAGCGGGTTGGTCTCGCTGGTGGAACGCAAGTCGGGGTTCACGTTGCTCTCCCGCGTGACCAATCGTCGCGCGGCGACGGTCCGCACGGCGACTCAAGAGCGAATGGAGTGGTTGCCCGAGAGCCTGCGTCGCACGATGACGTTTGACAACGGTAAAGAATTCGCCGAGCATGAACAGCTCTCGGCGGCCACCGGACTGGCGATCTACTTCGCAAAACCCTACGCCGCCTGGCAACGCGGCGCCAACGAACACACCAACGGTCTGGTGCGGCAATACGTGCCGAAAGGGACCGACTTCCGGGCGACCAGCCACCGCGCGGTGGCCGCCATCGAATCTTCACTCAACGATCGTCCCCGAAAGCGACTGGGCTATCGCACCCCTCGCGAAGTTCTCCAAAAATACGCTCAACGACGCGGCGTCGCGTTTGATGTTTGAACGTGCCGAATCAATCGCAGGCCGACTTTTCAGATCAGCACAAATACGCCGGATGTTCGCCAGATCCTTGAGAAGTCCTCATCGTTGGGCGAAAGCGTCACCGTTGAAGGCGTTCTTGCATCGGACGGGATCGACGGTTTTCTCATCAGCAAGACGGCAACTAACCTGTCCGAAACGTCATTGAGCGCCTTCTTATCCTGCGCTGACCTCGGAAGCCGGTTGAATCGCGTCCACCTTTCGCCCAAAGGCGGCGGCAAGTTCACGTACTCAATGATCGCGACAGTGACAGGAAGAATCTGCGCCGCGCCGTCGGCCAGTGGATGCCCGATCGCACTGGAGGCGATCACGCATATGTGGGGATACCAGCGACGGAAAGATGGGACCCTCAAGGGTCCTTACGTCGTCGACTTTAGCGACGCCAATTCGTAGTCGCAGAACGCTATTTGCCGCGACGAGTGAAACAGACCTCGGCGTTGAGTCCAAAATCGACGGGGAGCATCAGAAATACTCAACCCGCCGCGAATCCGCCTTAATGCCCTTGGGCAGTACAATGGCCGTCCGGCGCGGTTGGCCGTCGACCTCGATGACGAGCTCCGCATTGCCCGGCGGCAGCGGCGCCGTCGCGCTCTTGAGGATCAAATCGCGCCGCCCCACTTGCGCCAGCGACCATCCGCGGTTCATTCTCATCCCCATTTCGTCCCATTCGTCCCATTCGTGGTTTTATCTCGCCCCGCCCCCATCCCGGACGATTCGACGCGGTTCTCGCCGAAGCTATAATGAGTCGGTCCACCAAACACGGGAACCGCGCGTCATGAGCCCCATCCCCGTCATCTACGAAAACGGCGTCTTCCGCCCCACGGTCCCCGTCGTCCTTCCCGAAGCCACGCCGGGGAGCGTTACCGTATCCAACGGTGCCGCCTCCGATGCTCCTCAAGGTTGTCCTGGAGAACTGCTTCACGACATCCTCATGAGAAGTTACGACACGGGCGAGACCGACCTCGCTGCGCGCGTCGACGAGATTGACCCGTGAACGCGGTCTTCCTCGACTCGGTCGGACTCCTGGCCCTGTGGAGTCAAACCGATCAGTGGCATGTCGCCGCATTGCGAACGTTCACAGATCTGCAGGCCGCGGGTCGCGCATACGTGACGACGCCGTATGTCTTGGCCGAGTGCGGCAACGCAGCTTCGCGCCGATCGTTCCGCGGAGAGGTGATCACACTGCGGGAACGGCTCGAAGCCAACAATGGTCTCATCCAACCAATTGAGCAAGATTGGATTGACGCCTGGCTACGATACAAGCAAGGCCGCCCGGGCGATCCCGGCATCGTCGACTGCATCTCCTTCGCGGTCATGCGTAGTCACAACCTCACCGAAGCCTTTACCAACGACCAGCACTTCGCAGCCGCGGGCTTCACGCCTCTCTTCTGATCCGCCATCTGCGGACAAATTCCCCCGAACCACTTTTCGTGCCTTTCGTCCTTTTCGTGGTT
>JANOIK010000697.1:0-6230 GCA_031407585.1 Planctomycetota bacterium
GTCCAGCTCGTCGCGGAAGCTCATAAACTTCACTTCCGCGTGGTCGTCGATCAGCTCAGGAGTCCACGAGCGGAAGCGGTAGCCGGGGCGTACCGCCGCAGGGGGCCGGCGCCATCGGCGCAAGTCCACTTCCATCTGATACCGTTTGTAGTATCGCGTGTCGGGTGCGCGCATGCCTGGGCAGTTCAAAAGAGGCGGGTCTGCCAGGACGAATCTTCGGCCGCGGGAGTGAGTCGCGACGCCGACCCGCTAAGGGGCCGGTACTCCAAAGATACCATAACGGGCGCCGCGAGCCAGCAAATTGCAAAAATGCCGCGGAACAAGAGCTTGAATACTCAAGGCGGCGCGTCCAAGCACGCTCGACGCGGCCCGAGCGGGGCCCGCTCGGTTACAATCAACCCATGCCCGCGCTGCCCAAAAACACCGCCGTGATCCTCGTCGACCACGGCTCCCGCCGCGCCGAGAGCAACGACCTGCTGCTGGAAGTCGTCGCCGCGTACCGGCAACACTCGGGGGCAGCCGTCGTCGAACCGGCTCACATGGAGCTGGCCGAACCGTCGATCGCCGCGGCGTTCGCCCGTTGCGTCGCGCAAGGGGCGACGCGAGTCATCGTCGTTCCCTATTTCCTGGCGCCGGGAAAGCACTGGAACGAAGACATCCCCCGCCTCGCCGCCGCCGCGGCCGCCGCCCATCCGGGCATCGAGCACACGGTCGCCCCCCCGATCGGGCTACATCCGCTCATGCTAGCAATCATCGACGAGCGGATTACCGAGTCCCTTCCGTAATTCTGATTCCTCCCCCAGCCCCTCCCCTTGAGGGTGAGGGGCTGGGGGAGGGGTGAAGCGCCTGGTACCAGCATTGCGCTCCACGAGGCGAGCCGTTTACCCGCCGCATCCCCCCTCCCCAGCCCTCCCCGCCGAGGGGAGGGAGCCGGAGCGGTTGATAATCTACCGCCCGCGCAAACCTTAACTTCTGCGGCGACTCTGCCGATAAAGCCGATAGGAAGCGCCGGATCCTCGCGCGCAACCCACGGACAGGGAGGTCCGCCATGACTCGTCGCATCGCCATTCTGCTCAGCCTCGCCGCCGCGCTCGCACCCGCGTTCGCGCACGCGCAATCCACCGCGCGCGTCGTCGGCCGCAATACCGCTCAACGCACGACCGCGCAACGTCCACAAGCCGCGGCCCTCGTGACGCGCGCACCGGCCGGCCCTCAATCGCAACCGGTCGTCCCCGGCTCGGGCGTGCGCGTCGTTGCCGTCGGCGACGACTTCGAGTCGCCCGACTGGAAATACATCCCCAACGGCGCCAAGGCCAGCTACGAGCAAGACGAAACCCAACGCCCGCCCGGCGGGAAATCCACCAACGGCCGCTGGTACGAAAGCGCCATGCGCGGCCAGCCCGACGTGGTTCGCCGCATCGCCACGCCGCCCGGCGGACTCCCCGGCAGCACCGGCAGCATGTATCTCGCGACCAAGTTCTCCGGCATACCCGGCGACCTCAGCGGTAAGCAAATGCAGGACGACCTGCTCATGGGCATCCAGACGCGGCTCGGCCGGCCGATTCCCGTCACCTGGCGCCCGAGCGTCGTCGTTCGCGTGTACCTGCCCGAGTTCTCGCGCTGGGAGCAGCGCAACGGCTCGTCCTTCGGCCTGCGCTGCGACGTGCGCGGCCGCACCGCCGCGGGCCAGGTCGAACCGTACTGGCCGGGGCAGTTCATCCTGTTCCGCAGCGCCGCCAGCGGCAAGCACGACCACGACTTCGCGCAGCTCTCGGTCCGCGCCCGATCGAACGGCAAGGATGTGCCGGGCCCGGTGATCGAGCAGCCGGGTTGGTGGACGTTCGGCATGTCGTTCACGCCCGACGGCCAGGTACACCAGTACGCCCACGCTGGGATCGACGACCTCACCGAGAGCGACCTGCTGTTCTCGAGTTTTCCCTACGGCAACAAGACGCAGTTGGTCGACGCCTTCTTCGTAAACGTGGCGAATCTCGACAACGGCCGCACGTGGTCGACGCCGTGGATCATCGACGACCCGGCCGTGTACGTCGTGCCGCCGCAAGGGCAGACGCTCGCGAACCTCACCGGCCGCAGCGGCGGTTCCGGCAACAGGCCGTCCGCCGTAGCGAGGGTTTTCAACGCCCTCCGGTAGGGTGGGTGTCTGCACCCACCGTCTTCCGGGCGTCGACCATTAGATCGGTGGGTGCAGACACCCACCCTACGCCGCCAAGCGCTGCTCGCTCTCGCCGGTCGCAAACTCCTCGAACGCGGATCGCACCGCGCGCTCGCGGCTCGGGTCCGCCACGATCGCCCGCACCTGCGCGATCGCGTAGCGTTTGCACTGACCGCGCAGCGCCGGCAGCCCGACGGCCGCAAATGCCATCGCCGCGGCCAGCGTCTGGAATCCCTCGGCATGCACGCGGCACGCAATGAGGCCCCACGAGGCCACGGTGAACACGGCCGCCGCCTCGACGCCGATCCAGAACCATGACCACGCATCGAGCGCCTGTTGCACGAGCTGCGCGTCGATCGCCGGCGAGCTTCCGCTCACGTACGGATAAAACGCCTTCCGCATCACGCGATGCCTGGCCGTGCGCAGCTCTTCCTCCTCGACATGCTCCAGATCGATCCGCAGCTTCTCGGCGAACCCACGAATAATCACCTGCGTATCGAAATGCTCGCGGAGGCCCATCCAATCGGAAAGCCGCGCGTGCAGCCGAAACACGCGGCTCGCAATGCCCACGCCGAGCGCCGGCAGCAAGTACCCGCCCGGCGTCGGCAGCGCCTTCCCGCCGCCTAGTGGCGCGGGGAAATCGAGCTGCACAAGCGCCGCATCGAGCGCCGGGATCGACGTCCGCAGCAGCCACACCGCCGCGAGCGCCGACGCCGTCGTGAACCAGAAGATGCGATTGAGCATCGACTGGTAATCCGTCACGGGCGCAAGCGGGTTAAGCGGCATGGCCGGGACAGTACCAAATCCCCGCCCGCTAGCAAAAGGTCAACGCGGCCGACAACTGTAGGCGATTTTCTCCGAAAATCGCACGACGCAAGATTGCCGTCCTCGCCAAGCGCGCCAAAGTGCCCCACGCCCGCCCTCACGGCTTCAAATACTCATCCATAAAATCCAGATACACGCCCCAATCGCTCGGGACGGTCCCGTGCCCCCCGTCGTGCATGTAATACGACAGCGTCCCGCCCACGCGCTCTCCAGCCGCCGGTAGTTCCCCGGCAGGCACGCCCGTCTTCCCCAGCAATTCGTAAACCGGCGTCGCCGCCACCGCCGCCAGAAACTCCCCCTTGGGGTCCGACCACTTATCGCCCGTCCCCGTCTGCAGCAGCAACGGCCGCGGCGCCACGAGCGCCACCAACAGATTCGCATCCATCGGCGCCGTGTTCGGATCGGCCGCCCACTTCGCGTAGTTCCCTGCGAACTGATACGGATACCGCGTCGGCGCCACCAGGTGGGCAATCGTCTCGCCGTAGTTCCGCCGCCCGAGCGCCGCCCCGCCTTCCCCCGAGCAACTCGCGATCACCATCGCGATCCGCGGATCGTTCGCCCCCGCCCACATCACGGTCTTGCCGAGTCGCGACACGCCGGTGATCGCCACGCGCTTCGCGTCGACCGCGGGTTCCATCTCGAAGTAATCCATCACGCGGCTGATCCCCCACGCCCACGCCCCGATCGTCCCCCACTCGTCCGCTGCGGGTTCGGTCGCGCCGTCCTTTAGATAAAGCTGACGAACGCCCGCGGAAATCGCCCCCGGCACATCCGGATCGACGTCGGCGTAATTGAATGTCGCGATGCCGTACCCGCGTTCGATCGTCTCCGCCACGCGCAGCGAGCCGAATCGCCGCCCGCCCTCCGCCGGTACGCGTTTCTGCTGCTCGCGATCCCACATCCGGCCAACCCGCACGCCCGGATCGTCCACCGCGAGGTTGTTCGGCATGAAGTTGATGTTCAGAATCACCGGCACGTGCCCTTCTGAGGGGCGCGGCAAATAAATCAGCAGGTCGATGTGCGGATCTGTCTCCGCGGACCCGAAATAGATCGACACCTGCTTGCGCTGCGCCTTGCCGCCGAAGCACGGAATCCCCGATTCGTGGATCACGTACCGCGTTCCCACCGGCGCCCCGCTCGGCGCCCGCCCGTACTCGTTCTCCTCGAAAATCTTAACGACCTCCGGCCGCCGCTTCGTCTCCCACGCCGCGGCATCGGCAACGGGCTCGCCGCTGGCTAGCACCAGCGCCTCGGGCAGCGTGTAGTCGCCCCCCTTCGCTTCGGTGTAGTTCACCGGAATGTCCGCGACGGCCTCATCGGGATAGTCCGGCAGCTCGACGGCTGACGCCCGCATCGATGCCAAACCCAACGCTCCGGCGACAATCGCCAGGCATGCCACCGACCGTCCCGCAGAATATTTTGCCATGGTCCGTCTCCCCCCAAAGAAAAGCTTCGCCCAATGTCACACGCCAGCTCAATGAAACCCCTCTCCCCCCTCTCGTCCCTCCCGCATCGCTCCGTGCCCTCCGTGCCTCCGTGGTTCACCCTCCGCCGCTTGCATCGCGCCATTCTCCGATAGAGAATCAACCCCGTCGACTCCAACCCCGCCCAACCCTGAGCCCGTGGATTTCGCCATGACTAGCCGTTCGACATCGATGGTCCGCTGCTGCGGCATGCTCTCCCTGTTCACGGCGGTTCTGTTCGCGCCCACGATGCGGCACGCAACCGCCGCGGAGCCGCAGACGTTCAAGGTGTTTCTGGACTCCCAAGTGACGATGGAAATGCTCGGAAACTCGAGCGCGGTCGACGCCCAAACCACGGTTGTCTACGACTGGTCGCAGCAGGCGAGCACGCGCTCGCTGGCGATCCAGTCGCTCGGCATGAAAGTGAACGTGGACGGTTCGCTCGTTTCCGAAATCTCCATGAGCCGCGAAGGCCTCGTCGACCTCTCGTCAGGTCAGCCGGTCGAGACCAAGTACGACGGCGCGCCTGCTGAATTGCAAACCATGCTCGCCGATACCTTCGGCCCGCCGCTTCTGGAAATCGAAGTCGACGCCCAGGGCGTGGAAACGAAACGAACCATGCTCGCCAAAGAGGGCGCCCATAGTTGGGTCGACAGCGACATCCACCTGAGCTGCCTGATCTTTCACCCGCCGTACGTCGAGGGCCATGATCAATGGGAGCACGACGCCGCGGTGAGCATGGGCAACGGCGTCGTCGCCACGGGTAAGCTCACATACACGCGCGTCCCGGACGCCCAGGTCCCCACCGTCAAAGTCACCGGCACGCTCGGCGCCAAGGACGCAAAAATGGCTAACGGAGTTGTGGTGACGGACGCGACCTACGTCGCCGACGGCGAGATGACCTACGACCCGGCCGTGCACGAGTGGGTCACGGGCAAACTGCATTTCGACTGCAACATGACCATGGCCGTCCCCACCGGCGACTCAGGCACGAGCAAGGGGACCATGGCCCTCACGTTCGGACGCCCCGCCAAAACCCCCTAACGCACACTTCGCGGGCGAATTACCTACCGCTCCGTTGTCGTCGCCGCAATGCTCGCCCAGCGCCCAACGCACAGCATGCCGCCAGAACCAGCGTCATCGGCTCGGGCACGGGCGTCGGCGTTCGCACGTTGTCGATCTGCACATACTGATTGCGCACCATCGGCAAGAGAAACGTGCTGTAGTACCGGAATTCCACCCGCGCCGAATCGCCCACCGCGGCCCCGAAAAACGCGAGCGAGACGCCCACCGAAACCCGCGGCGTGCCGAAGCTGTACGGCGCCCCCTCGGTTGACGTTTCGTGGACCATCGTGATCCAGGGCCCGCCGTTGATGCTCAGATTTGTGTCGAACGCTTCAAACGCGTCGACTCGGTAGAAGTTGATGTCGTAGAGAATGCTCGTCCCATCGACGCCCGCGTTGAGCACAAACGTCGGCGTGATCAACGACACGTCGTACTGGCCCGGATGGTTGAACGAACTCGCGGTGGCCGCCAACGACGGATTGCCGCGCGTGTAGTTGCCCATGCCTTCCAGGTCGTTGGTCGTCCACGGCACGGCGCTCGAATCGGGAAGTCCGGCGACGATTGCATGATTGTCGACGATCGTCCACGACGCGGGAATGCCGGCGTCGAACGTTTGCGTAACCGTTTGCCCGAAAGAGCTGGCCGACGCCAGCAACACAACGACGACTCCGATCGCGCCTCGTGGAAACATGAGCGGTACCCCC
>JANOIK010000702.1:0-3553 GCA_031407585.1 Planctomycetota bacterium
CGCGGCCTGCTGGTCATCCTCGACGGCAAGCGGAACGATATCGGCTCGACGGCCGAGGCGTACGCGCGCGGCATGCTCGGCCGTGACAGCCCGTGGGGCGCCGACGCGCTCACGGTGAGCCCTTACTTGGGCGAGGACAGCCTCACGCCGTTCGTCGAGGTCGCTCGCGAACGCGGGGCAGGGCTGTTCGTGCTCGTGAAAACCTCCAACCCCGGCGGCGGGCTGCTGCAAGATCTCGAAGTGAATTCCTCCCAGGAGCGAGCCGGGGCGTCTCGCCCCCGGCGCGTCTACAACCAAGTCGCCGACCTCGTCGAGCGCCTCTCAACGGAAACCGCCGACGACTCCGGCTACGGCCTCGTCGGCGCCGTGTGCGGAGCGACCTACCCGCAGCAGCTCGCCGAGCTGCGAGCCGCGATGCCGCACACGTGGTTCCTCATCCCCGGCTACGGCAGCCAAGGCGGCGCCGCGGCCGACGTAGCGCCGGGCTTCGACGCGCGCGGGATGGGCGCGGTCGTCAACAACTCACGCGGCATCATCTTCGCCCACGCCCGCAAGGAGTACGCGGGGCGGTTCGCCCCCGACCAATGGCAAGACGCCGTCGCCGCCGCGACCGAAGAGATGATCGCGGAGTTGAAGAGCGTTGCGAGTTGCGAGTAGCGAGTTATGAGTTGGGTTAAAACCAACTCATGTTTGCTTCTCGCAACTCGCGACTCGTAACTCGCAACTCCCTTCCCACCGCAGCACGGGCATACACGGAGCCGTCGGCGG
The DNA here is from genome assembly GCA_031407585.1 of Planctomycetota bacterium. Lineage (GTDB taxonomy): Bacteria > Planctomycetota > Planctomycetia > Pirellulales > Lacipirellulaceae > Lacipirellula. The sequence continues at coordinate 769 of JANOIK010000702.1, forward strand.
ATCGTCCACAATTTCGCCCGCGGGCGTTGGGCACGTCGTCCAACAATGGGCGAGCGTCCGCCCTTGCGGCCGAGCAAAAACGCCAACGTGGAGCACGGCCGGATGCCCGGCGAGCCGCAGAAAGTAGAACGCCAGCAGCCCGCGCCGCAGGCAACGCCGACCGCGCATCCGCCGGCAGCCCGCGAGATGGCGATCCACATGTTCGAGAATGTCGGCCACGCCGAAATGGGCCCACGCGGGCGACGCGCAGCGCGGCGTGTACCACCGCAACAGCCGTTCCAGCGGCGTCCACCGCGAGACGTCGGGCAGCACCGCCGAGCGCGTCCACACGGCGAGTCGCTGGCCTAGCGCCAGTCGATGTCGCGCACCGCCGGCGCTCATGCGGCGACGCAAAGCAGCTTGCGCTCGCTGAGTGTCTTCACTAGGGCGTCGACGTCCCGCTGCACCTGTTCCTCCGCGACCCCAAACTGCTGGCTGAGCGCCGCGGTGGCTTCGTCGAGCGTCTTGCCCGCCGCGATCGCCGCCAGCACGACGCTGGCCGTGCGATTGCACCGGTACAGGTACCCGCTGGAGAGCGACATCATGACGCCGTCCTGGTCCTCGCCCAATTGCTGGAACGCGACTCCCGGCGGAAATGTGAGACGGCACTGCGACATGAAATCCCCTCCCAAAAGCGATAAGAAATTCCGCGACAGGCGTGCTAGCGGACTCGCCGGTAAAGCGCGCACGACGAGCCCCCATCGGAGCGCCGACCGTCGTCCGTTATTCATCGGAATTTGAGATTTCCGTCTGCAGCGACCTTGCCAGTTTTTTCGATAATTCCGACGACCGCACGCCTTTTCGCACCCACGTCCGCAGCAGGTTTCTCCGTGGCTCAGCACTACCAAATCAAGCATCTCGCACTCTCGGTCGACGACCCGCAACGGCTGATCGCTTCCCTCTCCGAGCGGATGCTCGGCATGTTTCGTCGCCCGATGGGTCCGCACGAGCTGGCGCCGGGGCGGTTGCGTCTCGAAGTGCATGCCGAGCCCCATCGCGCCGTGCATCGCGAAGCAATTCCCCACGTCTGGCACGGATTCGCCGAGGAGGTCGAGCTGGCGATATCGCGGCGGGGCGCGCGGCGACGGATCGAGTTGCCCGGGCGCGCGGTGCTGGATTTCGACATCGACGCCGGTTGGGCCCAACTCGCCGTGCCCGGCACGGCCAACGACGCGGCCAAGTGGTTTCTGCTGCTGCGGCTAGTGTGCGACAGCCTGACCCGCGGCGGCCACAGCTTTGTCCACGCGGCCTGTCTGGCCGTGCCGCGGCACGGCGAATGGCAGGGCGTCGTGCTCTCGGCGCCCAGCAACACGGGCAAAACCACGACGGCGCTCGCACTCGCCAACAGCGGCTGGCGGCTACTGGGCGACGACGTCACCTACGTGCGACCGCCCCACCAAGGCTCAAGCGTGTGGGGCTTCCCCCGCGCGTGCCACGTGCGGCCGGGTTCGTACGCGATGCTGCCGTGGCTTGAGGAACTCGAATGCAGCCCGCCGGGCGCCGAGGGCGTTCGCAAACTGACGCTCGAAAAACTGGAGCATCGCGGCTGGGTCGATGGCCCGTGGCTGCGGCCCGCCCTGGTCGTGATCCTCGAAAAACCAAACCGCCGCACCACGCGGGTCGAGCCAATCGACCGCGTGGATGCGCTGAGCTGCCTCGGCGGCGAATCGATCAACGCAGCGCCGGAGCCGTGCAACGAGGACGCGGCGCGGGACTTTGTGACCATGGGCCGACTGGTGTGCGCGGCGCCGGCTTGCCGGCTCAGCGTCGGGCCCGATGTGACCGACGTGGCCGCCAAGCTCGGGCAGTTCATGGCCGCCCACGGCGCGACCGGCGTTCGCCGGAGTTCGTTCGGCGTGCGCCGCGCCGCGTAAATCTCGGCTGGAGAAACCATCATGCAGCGAGCGTGGGAAACGTGGTTGTTGGCGGCGTGCGATCCGCAGACGCAGGCGACGGCGCCGCGCCGACAGCTCTCGCCATGGGAACTCACGACCGGGCTCTCCGCCGCCAAGGGACACTTCGTCCTCGGCAGCGTGCTGCAATCCGTTGCCACTTGGCGGTACAGCGAAACGCCCGAACTCGCTGACGCCGTGCGGCCGTTCGCCGAGCATCACTTGCGCGACACGGGCCGCACGCTCGCGCTACGGCTCATCGCTCAACAGACCGTGCAGGCCCTCGCCGCGGCGGGAGTGCCTTGCTGCATCCTCAAAGGCGGCGACTTCGCCGCGAGGCTGTACGGCAAGCCCGCGTTGCGGCCGTATCGCGACGTCGACTTGCTCGTGCCGCGGCAGCACTACGAGCTCGCGGATCGCGTGATCAAGTCACTCAACTTTCAGCCGGTGGAGCCAGAGCGCAAATACGCCGCTGAAGATTACGGACAAATCTCGTACCTCGCGACGAGCGCCGAGCAGTGGTCGCTCGAGCTGCACTGGAACATCATCAACAGCCCCTCCCAGCGCCGACAATGCTCGATCGCCTGGGAGGATCTAGAATTCGCCTCGCTTCCGTCCCCTCAACAGCCCCCGGCGCAAGCCGTGGGGTTACGCCACCTCACCCCAACAAGCCTGCTCGTCATCGCGAGCGTACACGCCTGCGTGGGACACCGCTTCGACTCGCTCCAACAGTTGTGCGACATCCGCCAAATCTGCCGAGGCGCCGCGGGCGAAGTCGACGCCGACCAGCTTGTCGAGATGTGCCGTCGCCTGCGCTGCGAAACGCCGGTCGCGTGGTCGCTCGACTTGATCCG